>CAYQTZ010000187.1:0-6133 GCA_964420565.1 uncultured Hyphomicrobiales bacterium | reverse complement strand
GACAGTCCGCTCACTGGCTTATCTTCTCGCAAAATTCGAAAGGATCAAGCTCTATTTCATATCTCCACCAGAAATGAAGATAGGGCAGGATATATTGGATTATATAGAAAAGAAGGGTGTGGTCTATCAACTAGTAGATAGCACTGAAGAGGTGATCAACAAAGTAGATGTGATCTATCAGACACGCATAGACAGGGAACGCCTCTCAAATCAGGATATTGATCTGAACCAATACAATATTGACAAGACAATACTTCAGAATATGAAATATGACGGAGTGATCATGCACCCGCTGCCGCGCTCGGTAGAGATAAGCCACGATGTGGATAATGACCCGCGTGCCGCCTATTTCCGCCAGTCCAGCAATGGTTTGTATGTAAGAATGGCATTGCTAACGATGCTTTTTGATGAGGGGTAAGGAGATTTATTTATTTATAGAAATTTAAGGAGATTTATGAACACACAAGATTATATCAAAATCGAAGACCAGTACGGAGCTCATAACTATCATCCACTCGATGTGGTTATCAAAGAAGCTAAAGGCGTTTGGGTAACTGACGTTGACGGCAAAAAGTATTTGGATTGCCTCGCCGCTTATTCCGCAGTGAATCAGGGGCATTGCCATCCAGGTATATATGAAGTATTCGTCGAGCAGGCAAAGAAGGTAACGCTTACCAGCCGCGCCTTCCGCAATGACCAGCTTCCATTACTCTACAAAAAACTAACTGAGATGACCGGCTTTGAAATGTCGCTGCCCATGAACTCAGGTGCCGAAGCAGTAGAAACAGCAATAAAGACTGCCCGCCGCTGGGCTTATGACGTAAAAGGAGTAGCTGAGAATAAAGCAGAGATCATAGTCGCTGATGGTAACTTCCACGGTAGAACAACAACAATCGTTGGTTTCTCAACTGACCCTGTATCATATAAAGGATTCGGTCCGTTTACACCCGGCTTCAAAATTACCAAATATGGCGATATTGAAGATGTAAAGAAGAATATCAATGAGAATACTGCCGCAGTAATGATTGAGCCGATTCAGGGCGAAGGCGGCATAGTCAGTCCTCCCGAAGGTTTTCTGAAAGAACTGAAGCAGGTTTGTAAAGATAATAACGTACTATTCATTCTTGATGAGATCCAATCAGGTCTCGGTCGCACAGGCAAACTCTTCGCTTATGAGTGGGAAGATGCCAAGCCGGATATGCTGATAATCGGAAAAGCACTTTCTGGTGGATTTTATCCTGTTTCCGCAGTACTTTCCAGCAAAGCTATTCTGGGAGTGATCAAACCGGGCGAGCATGGCTCAACATTTGGTGGTAATCCGCTTGGTGCAGCAGTAGCCAAAAAAGCTCTGGAAGTGATTGAAAAAGAAAATCTGGTTGAGAGATCAAACGAGCTGGGCAATTATTTCATGGAAAAGCTCCGTGCAATAGACAGCCCACATATTTCTCTGGTTCGTGGCAAGGGCTTGTGGATTGGTTTTGTACTCGATACCAAGGCACGTCCCTATTGCGAGATGCTGAAAGAAGAAGGCATTCTGGCAAAAGAAACACACGAGAACATCATTCGTTTTGCTCCTCCTTTAGTCATTACAAAGGAAGAAATAGATTGGGCAGTAGAGCGTATAGAAAAAGTAGTAAAGCATTTTGATTGATTTATTTTGAAAACACCCCCCAGTTCTCTTTAAGGGATGGGGGGATAGAATAAGTATAAATTATGGAAAACACCCCCCAGCCCCCTCTTACAAGAGGGGGAGGAGGAAAGTCCCTCTCTTCGTAAGATGCGGATCTAAGGGTGTTTAGATTGCATTTTATCATAGGAGATCATAATGAGATTCCAGGTTGTTTTACACTTTGATCCTGAATACAACGGCTACGTTGCCGATGTGCCTGAGCTTAATGGATGTATGAGCCAGGGAAAAACTATTGACGAAGCTCTAATGAATATCAAGGATGCTATTAAGGGGGGGTTAGAGGTTGAAAAGGAATTGAATCGTACTTTTGAAGAAAGCCATAGACCAGTTTTTCTAAGTGAGGTTTTTGTATAATGGGTGAGTTAGCAAATATCTCAGGTAAAAAAGCGGTATTAACTTGCAGGATTTTATTAAAAGTAGATAATAAATATATTTATAAAGAAATAAATTTCAACATTTTTGAAATAATATATAGTATTTTTTAACAGAATTTTTAATTATTAAAAGGAGAAATGATGAGTAAGACTAAGATCATTATCATCGGAGCGGCAGGAAGAGATTTCCACAATTTTAACGTTGTTTATCGCAACAACCCGGACGTAGAAGTTGTTGCTTTCACAGCAGCACAGATACCAGACATTGACGGCAGAAAATATCCTGCTTCTCTGGCTGGCAATGGCTACCCAAATGGAATTCCTATCCACGCTGAAGAAGACCTCGAAAAATTGATCATAGAGCATAAGATTGACGAATGTGTTTTATCATATAGCGACCTTGCTTATGACACTGTCATGCACCTCGCTTCACGCGTAATGGTCGCTGGAGCAAAATTCTCTATGCTCGCTGCTGAACCAACTATGGTAAAATCAACAAAGCCAGTAATATCTATCACTGCAGTCCGCACTGGTTGTGGCAAATCACAGACCACCCGCCAGGTCGTCCGCGTGCTCAAAGATATGGGCTTGAAAGTTGCCTCTATACGCCACCCCATGCCTTATGGCGATCTCGAAAAACAAAAAGTGCAGCGTTTTGCTGAGCTCGAAGATCTGATAAAACACGATTGCACTATCGAAGAAATGGAAGAATACGAACCACATATAGCTATGAACAGTATAATTTATGCCGGCGTAGATTACGAAGCTATCCTTCGCGAAGCCGAAAAAGAAGCTGACGTGATCATCTGGGACGGTGGCAATAACGATATGCCTTTCTACAAGCCAGACCTTTCTATCGTCGTTGCTGACCCTCTCCGCCCGGGACACGAAGTATCATACTATCCAGGCGAAGTCAACTTCCGCATGGCTGACGTGATCGTTATCAACAAGATTGATTCTGCATATCCGGAAGACGTAGAAGAAATTCTCGACAATGCAAGAGCTTTGAACCCGAAAGCAAAAGTGATCCTTGCTGCTTCCACGATTCAGGTGGATGATCCATCAGTTATCGAAGGCAAATCAGTTTTGGTAGTCGAGGATGGTCCCTCGCTTACTCATGGCGAAATGGAAATCGGTGCAGGTACCGTGGCAGCCCGCCGCTTTGGTGCCGATGAGCTCGTTGACCCGCGTCCATATACAGTTGGCAAGATCACCGAGACCTTCGAGAAATATCCCGAAATCGGTATTCTACTCCCGGCAATGGGTTATGGCGAGCAGCAGATGAAGGACCTCGAAGCTACGATCAACGCAACAGAATGCGAAGCCGTTGTTATCGGAACACCAATCAATCTGGGTAGATTTATTGACATCAAACACCCCAGCACCAGAGTTTATTACGAACTCGGCGAAATCGGAACACCGAATTTGAAGGGTATCATCACAGAGAAGATGAAAGAGATGAAGTAAGATTTATTATTATCTCCGGCTACCCAAGTGTATGGGTAGCCGGGGGGATAAAATATTTAAAATAGTATAAAAGTATTTCAGCGAATATATTTTATATTATTATCGGTTAAGTAGAAATATCAAATCACTTAATAATTATGATCTTCTTAACCTTTATACCTTTATCAGTTTTAATTTTACAAAAATACACACCTGATGACAAATTGCTAATACTGTAATCAAAATTGTATTTACCAATTTCTTTTTGTTGATTAGAAACAATATTATCAATACAATCACCACTCTCAGAGAATAATTGAATTGTAACATTTGATGCTTCAGTCAATTCATATTCAAAAAGAAGATTGTTAGTTGAAGGGTTTGGAATAACTTTCATTTCAAAATTATGTTGATTATTATTATCGAAATACAGATCAGGATTATTCTTTGTTATAAAAACACCACTGTCAACTGTTATTTCTGCATAATAATCACCAATCATTTCAATTGATAATGTATCAACATAGACTGTATCATTTAAAAAAACAGTATGAATATTAACCGAATCAGCATAATAATAAATATCACCAATTTCACTTAAAGAGTCTGGATGAGTTGTTTGATTTTTATGGTTGTGTTCTTCAAACAGCCAATCAGAAATATATAAGTAGTCAACACTATCTCCTGAAAATGATGCATATTTGGGAACATAAATTGAAACTGAATGAACAGAATCAGTAGTAGAAGTAAGAATATGATTTTCAGTATATTTTTTTAGCTCATTATTATTATTTTTTATTTTACTGTTATTTTCATAGTATTCCATATCACAAGTGTTATCTGTTATATAAGCCCAAAAATCAGAACCTTCTTCGGCAATGAAACCATCTTTTAATATTACTTCTTCTGATGCATAATATTCAGATATGCTTCCATCTTTATTTATGACTTCACCAATGGGTAAATCTTGACGTACGGATGAACCGGCAATAACCTTATTTTTTGCTTTATAATCTGTACCAAAAGGTGATCTATTTCCATAATAAATATTATTCTGTAAATATAAAATATCAGGGCATTCAACTAATCCAGTTTTAACTGCAAGCCAATATAGGAAAGTAGCAGAAGCTCTAATGCAATAGTTTAAAACAACGTCAGAATTTTCTACGACTTCAGGATCATTTGTTATGGAAGGTCCAACAATATCATACCATCCTTCCAATAATGGATCATTGTAATATACTTGGTTATTATCACCTGATGCGTCCCTTTTCCAACTTTGAACAAAACTGGGATAATGATCTGCTAATTGATTAACAGTATAAAATAAATAGTGTAATGCTTGTTGGTCAGGAAGAGAAAAAACTTCGTAAAGAAAACCACCTTGTTCTCTTGCAGTCAAAGCATTCCATCCAGTTCCATAAGTTCCAGCGCCGTCTTTGCCATTTGCTCTAAATGATGTATGTTCAGCATTACAATCCCCAACATCATTTGAGGCAATCCATAATTCATAAGCATCACCATCATCGATGTCACAAATATGATCATCATCATGAACATGCGCAGGTACAGACATATCAGCTAAAAGATGTAAGATTCTACCGACAATATTGTATTGCATCGATTTCTCTTGTAATGTTTCCCATTCTTCAATCTTTTGAGATTCAGGTAAAATAGTTCCATTAATAGCTCTTAATACACCTGAATAAGCAATTTTATAATGTTCCTTTGTAACTAAATAGTCGAATAAATTTCTATATCTTCTATACATACCACGAGCATGAAAGCTTTGGTACCAATTCCTATGAAAAGTTCTTTTTTTTATAATCAAAGTATGTAACACCTTCTTGATTAATAATATCACCCAAGGTATATTTAAAAGCTTTAACTTTTGCATTTTCATAGTCTGCCCAAAGAAATGTAAATGGATAAGTATCTCCATGATCTGCATTCCAAAAATGTGTAATAGATGGGACAAAACCATCATAAATAGAAACTCCAGTACTCCAACCTAATAATATGAGATCTGTATCTCCATACATATATAAAATATCCTCAACATCTTCACGCCAAGCACCAATTACAATAGAGTTATAAGAATCCCAATGGTTTTTACCTCCGTTCCCAAAAAAATCTGCACCTAAGTAATTCTTGATTTCAGTTACTTCACCTATTTCATTTTCTAAAAACTTATATGCTTCTTTTACAATATGTTGATGTACCCACTCTTTATGCGAGTAAGCAGAAGTAATAGAAATAAAAAAAGTGAATATTGTTAGAATAATTATTTGTAGTATTAATTTCATTTTCTTCTCCGAAATGTTAATAAAACGAATATCCTAATTGTAAATCAATATTAAAGAACGGAAACCATGGTTCATATTTGCCCCAACGCTCATCAAACCAATATGAAAATCCAGTTTTTACTTTAAATGAAAGACCATCATTATTTGCACCGAACCAACCAATATTTAATGATGGTATTAATTTATAGTCATCATCATGATTATGATGAACAATTTCAGCATTGATGAAGTAATTATGGTTTTCCATAAATTTTAAGTTAAAATCAATACTTGTTGTTGTAATAAATGCTATCATATAAAGTAAAAATCCTCTGTTT
>CAYQTZ010000186.1:0-6143 GCA_964420565.1 uncultured Hyphomicrobiales bacterium | reverse complement strand
AAGATTGGTTTCGAGGCTATGTCAAATGGTCTTAACAGGGAAATATTAGACAGCATTATGAATGAGGAAGATATTGCGGATAGTAATTGATACAAATGTTGTAATTAGCGCATTATGCTTTCCTGGCAGCACACCAAGAATTGCATTTGATTTAGCAAGAGAAAAATCAGAAATACTTTGTTCAGAAGAGTGCTTTTCTGAAATTAAGTTTGTATTGAATAGAAAGAAATTTGACCAATATATAGACAAGGAGCTGAGAGCGGAGTTCCTTAACAAATATAAAGAAATACTGCTTTTCATTGAAATTATCACAAAAATAAAGGAATGTCGCGATCATAGAGACGACAAATTTCTGCAGCTTGCTTTAGATGGAAATGCAGAAATAATAATAAGTGGCGATAAAGATTTGCTTGAGCTTGATCCATTTAGAGGCATAAGAATACTTGATCCAGTTGGATTTCTCGAAATGATGGGGAGCTTATAATCAATTGGGAACTGTTAGTAGGGGCGAGTGGCTGGTTGTCGGTTGCTGGTGGTCGGTGGTCGGTAGCTGGTGGTCGGTGGTCGGTGGCTGGTGGTCGGTGGCTGGTTGTCGGTTGTCGGTTGTCGGTGGCTGGTGGCTGGTTTTGAAATGGCTGACCGCTGAAAGCTGACCGCTGAGAGCTGAAAGCTGACCGCTAAATGCTAACAACTGAAAACTATTTGCATTTCTCATTCTATCTAATTATATTGAAGCAAAAATGAGAGAGTTGGATTGATTTATAAATTTGAATGGAATAATAAAAAAGCGGCTAGCAACAAAGCAAAACATAAAATAAGTTTTCAGGAAGCTGCTACAATATTCAAGGATCGAAATGCGTTGAGTATTTATGATCAAGAGCATAGTGTTCACGAAGATAGATGGATAACACTCGGCTTGAGCAATAATGGTAAATTGATTGTCGTTACTCATACTTTTATTGAAATTGATAATGAAACTAATGTGATTAGAGTTATTTAGGCAAGGAAGGCAACCAAAAAAGAAATTGAACAATATAATGCATGAACTATGAAAAAAGAATATGATTTTTCGAATGCCGAGAGGGCAAAGTTTTTTAGAGAAGATGCCGAAATGTATCTCCCAGTTTACCTCGATCCCGATGTTAACAGATATTTTAACGATCTCGCTTCAAAAAAGAACAAGGATTTGAGTATATTAATCAATGACATATTGAAGAATAATATTCAAAATTACAGGAAATATTCGTTGTAAATAATGGCTGATATTCAATTACGAATTGGTTTTGGGGCGAGGGGCGGAGTCAATTTACAATTAGGAATTAAGAATTGGTGGCTGGTGGCTGGTTGTCGGTTGCTGGTTTTGAAATGGGTAACCGCTGAAAGCTGACCGCTGACTGCTGAAAAAAACAATAATTGATATAAAAAGTGATTTATAGAGTGGCAATTTTGTACATTCGATACATTCTGCCGCCAGAGTCATTCAAAGAAATATATGATCAAACGAGATAGCTCAAGTTGAGCAATTATCAGGGTTTTGCAATGGCCTTTTTGAATAAATCATTGGAAATCCAAACCTCATTACCAAAAATAAATGAGTTAGTACAGATTGGATATATTTGCCTTATAAGTGTAATTACTTTTGTCTTATTATCAATAAACCAAGTTCATTCCACTTGGTATAACATTCCGTGTGGCAACAATTTAAAATCACTTGGGCTGACTTTATGCTTTATCATTGCTTGCTTTAAAAGAATGATAGCTAAACTCTGAGAGTCGTCTGCCTGCTGGAAAGTACCAAAATGTATAGCCATACTCTGTTTTGATTCAAGTAATAAATGTGTTATTACAGCTTCCTCAGGTGACATATGGACACCTTTCATAAGCCACCTTGGCATAATCGGTGATATTGGCAACATGGAAAACTCTATTTCTCCAAATCGTTCTTTTATTTCCTCAAAGTGTGGAGATAAGCCAGTATCTCCGGCGAATAGAACATTTCCTTTATTTGTAGTGAGCATATAACCTGCCCATAATGTTGCATTCCTGTCGCAAAGGCCGCGCATCGAAAAATGTTCAGCCGGCACCATAGTTATTAGATGTTTGCCCTTATATATATATTCTTCCCACCATTGCATTTCAATTGAGTTAGTCATACCATTTTCATCGAGAAACACCTTATTCCCAAGAGGAACAATATAGAAAGGATCGAACTTATTCTTTAGCTTTTTCAATGTTGGCATATCCATGTGGTCATAGTGATTATGACTTAATAATACAATATCAATAGGAGGCAGATCATCAAATTTGATGCCGGGTTTGCGTTTCCTCATAGGTCCGGCGAATGATACAGGGCTTATTCTGTAAGACCAGACAGGATCGGTCAGTACGTTAATTCCATCATATTGTATAAGGACTGTGGCGTGGTTTACGAAAGTTACTATAAGCTCGCCATCATTAACTTTGGCAGAGGGTATATCTTTGTATTTATTTTCGTTTACAGTGTTCCATACGCTGCGTTCCTTTGTAGCATTCCAAACGATGATATCCCAAAAAGATACATTTCCGAAACGATCATTGATGAACTCCTCGCCGTCAAAATAATTGCTTTTCTCTCCTTCGTATTTTGAACCGGAGAATGTGCAGCAGCTATTAACGATAACTGCTAATATCATAAGAATTGTTACTGATATATATTTCATTTTTTTATGTTAAGAAAATTTTATGTTATTATCATTAAAACGAATTATACGTTTATATATAATTCATTTTAATATTGATTATATATATTAAATATAAATAAATCGCTATATATCATTTATATTTAGATAATCGCCAATTAATATTAACACTTCAATTTGATATTATATTTATCATTACTTAGCTCATCCTGGAATTTATTCCAATATGAGTAAAAAAGACCTAATTTTTGGTAACAAGTAAAATAACAAATTGGTGTCAATCAGAATAACGAATAGATGTCAATATTATTGAATATCGCCGCTTAGGATATTTCACAATTCTTCATGATCATATTCCACATAAGCATCGGGCATAGCAATTTTTTTTCACAAACACACCCTCTATCCAGCTCTTAAAAGAGGGGGCGGTTAAAACATTATATATCAACAGCTTACTCCCTCCCTTGCTCGTAAGAGACTGTGTGATAGCCCCTGAAAACTCAAGAATTGATCCCCCTTGTGTTCCCCCTTAAAATTAAGGGGGAATTTCCGTGCTTACTCCCTCCCTTGCGTAGTAAGGGAGGGTCGGGGAGGGATCGTATTTATTGCAATTTTTCACAATATTTATACCCCATCACACAGTCTTGTAAGCCGGGGAGGGATCGGCTTGATAATTTTTTTCACAAACACCCCTCTATCCAGCTTTTATTAAGCGGTGAGGCAAGATTTTCATCTCTTACGAAGAGGGAAAATCTATTATATTCAATCTCTTATGCTGACCGCTGAATAATAGTTTACTATATATGACCGTGTTCATCGATGTTCGAAAGATTATCCTCCCCCCTATTTATCCAAAATTTCTTTTAATGCCAGAGAGATTCTTTCTACAGTTATAATATCAATATCAAAATCTACTTTGGCTTTTTTCAAGCTGGCGGCGGGCACTACAATTCTGCTAAGACCCATTTTCTCAGCTTCGCGGATCTTTTTTTCTATCATAGTAACAGCTCTTACCTCGCCGGTAAGGCCGACTTCCCCCGTTAGAGCAGTGCCCATTCTAACAGGTCTGTCATGCAGTGAGCTTACAAGAGCAGCAGCAACACCCAGATCAACAGATGGATCATTCATACTTACTCCACCTGCAATATTAACAAAAACATCGTGCTGTCGGAATTTTAATCCGAGGCGTTTTTCTAAAACTGCGAGCAGCATATGAAGGCGTCGAATATCGTATCCATTAGAAGTTCTCTGGGGCACACTGTATCCTGTTGGAGTAACCAATGCCTGAGCTTCAAGCAATATAGGGCGTGTTCCTTCTATGGCGGCTACAATGGCAACTCCGGACTGATCCATATCGTGATTACCAAGAAAAATTTCAGATGGATTGCTGACTTCTACCAATCCTTTAGCTGTCATATCAAATATACCAAGTTCGTTCGTCGAGCCAAAGCGATTCTTGACAGATCTCAGTATTCTGAAAGAATAAGTCTTTTCACCTTCGAATTGCAAAACTGTATCAACCATATGCTCAAGTATCTTAGGGCCTGCAATAACGCCTTCTTTGGTTACATGACCAATAATAAAAATAGCTTTCCCTGTGCTCTTTGCGGTCTGCATCAAAAGTGAGGCACATTCGCGAACCTGAATGATACTCCCCGGTGTGGAATCTGCCTTATCAGTAAACATTGATTGAATAGAATCAACCACAGCAACATTGCAATCACTCATAGATATAGCATTCTCTATAGCTTCAATATTAGTTTCAGCAAGTATCTCAAGGTCATCCCGGATATGATCTAAGCGGGATGATCTTTGCTTTATCTGCTGCAAAGATTCTTCACCAGTTATATAAAGTGGTTTGTTAGAAGATAAAATACCACACATTTGCAGTAATAATGTAGATTTGCCGATGCCAGGATCCCCTCCGACCAGCACTAAGGAACCCGGTACAATACCGCCACCAAGCACTCTGTCAAGCTCTTCGATACCCGTTTTCAGCCGGGAGTCTTCGTTATATTCAATTTCACTAAGCAAAAAGACCTTTGCCTTTTCCATTTTTTTTAGTTTTAGTGATTTTGATGATTTATCAACTATCACTTCAGTAAACGAATCCCATGCGCCACAACTGTTGCATCTTCCAAGCCATTTAGGTGATTTGGCTCCGCATTCACCGCATACATAAACCGTTTTAGTTTTCATGATTTTTATAAGAATTTAGTTTCATATTAAAATTTAATTTTTTTTTTATTATTTTTTTCTTAAATTAACTGCCGTTTAGTTTACATTTGAGTTATGAGTTGTTTGTGATGGCAAACAAGTCAGAAAAGCATAGCGATTCCACTTGTTTATTTTAAGCATCATAAAGCTTTTTTTCACATACAAATCAATTTAAAAGTATAACAATAATTTGAAATATCCAAGTATCTATTTATTTGTTACCCCATAATGGGGAGTTTTTTGTGTATTTTTTGGAGGTTTTTTATTTATGAACATTTATGTTGGGAACCTTAACTTCAAAACAACTGAAGAAGAGGTCAAGCAGCTTTTCGAGCAATACGGCTCGGTTACTACAGTCAAATTGATCACTGACCGCGACACTGGACGCCCTCGGGGTTTTGGATTTGTTGAAATGGAAGATGATGAAGCTGCCGAGAAAGCAGTCGAATCATTGAATGGCTTAGAATTTTCCGGAAGAAATCTGAAAGTCAACGTAGCAAAAGAAAAACGCGAGCAAAGAGATGGTGGCGGTGGTAATTTCCGTGGTGGAAATTACAACAGAAACTATTAATTGGAAGAATTTCGAAAATAGCAAATAGCATATTTTAGGAAAAATAGAAAAAGCTGCAAGGATTTCAATATCTTTGCAGCTTTTTAAATCTTATACTGATTATTTGCCTGGCTTTTTAATGTAAACCACATCATATTTTGAAATAGTAAATGTCAGGGTTTCATCATCTGAATTTGAAAGTGTGTAACTCCCTTCCATCGTTGCTTCTGCTTCGCCTTCCAGCATACTCTGCACATAACTGTTGTTTTGCAGTTCTTCGCGGTCAAATCCAGCAAAGTAGATATTATCAATATAGCAGTATCTGAAAGATTCTGCTTCTGCTACTAAATTGTCGTTAAAACTAAGCTCAAGAGAAAATTCTGAAATAGAATACCCCGAAGGCATCGTTCCGGGAAATGAGCATTGAATGTCATCAAAATTGCCTTTTGCGTTGAGAACGATACGATAAGGAGCAACACTCATAGTTGAAGATAAAATATTGTTCGACTTTTCCTTGACTTTTTCTGTGAAGTCATTGTCATTATAAGTTGTCGGGGTCGGTTCTGATAAATTGCATGAGCTGAGAGCAATAAATGCAATTAATGCGATAATAGTTAGTAATTTCATGATAAGCCCCTTTATATATGAAAGCAAATTCATTTATACTTATAATTTATAAAACATTCATTTATTATGCA
>CAYQTZ010000185.1:0-6147 GCA_964420565.1 uncultured Hyphomicrobiales bacterium | reverse complement strand
GGATCGAGGGGTGTTTGTGAAAAAATATATCCGATATAATCAGTAAACACCCCCTAACACCCTCTTAAAAGAAAGGGATTTTATCTTACTTCCCCGCTTAGTAAGAGGGGATCGAGGGGTGTTTGTGAAAAAATATATCCGATATAATCAGTAAACACCCCCTCAATCCCCCTCTTAAAAGAATGGGAGGTTAAAATATTATATTTCAATGGGTTACTCCCTCTCTTAAAAATTAAAGGAGGGTCGGGGAGGGATCATTTTTTGGACTTTTGCAATGGTCTTTATACACTAAAAAAAGAGATAATAGCATTTTTATTTGATTTTCCTTAAATTGCAATTACTTATGTTATAATATTTTGAGATTTGAAATGACAAAGAGAGAGATAATTGATGAATTCATGGCTCAGAAGGATTTTGCCATCGTTGGCTGCTCCCGCAATAGCAAAAAATTTGGTACTTTTGTCTTAAAAGAATTTAAAAATAAGGGGTACAATGTGTTCCCTGTGCATCGCGAAGCAAAAACTATTGAGTGCATACCTTGCGTCTCCGCCATTGAGCATTTGCCCGACCACGTACAATCACTTATTATTATAACACCGGGCGAGCAAACAGAAAAGCTCGTTGCCGAAGCAAAGCAAAAAGGTATAGAACGTATTTGGATACAGCAGGGTGCCGAAAGCCCTCAAGCCATCAGCTTTTGTAATGACAATAATATCCCTTATGTTGCAGGTGAATGCGTTATGATGTTTGCAGAACCGCTTGGATTGATCCACAAATTGCATAGAGGTATCTGGAAACTGCTTGGTAAATATCCTAAGAATTAGAAAATTCATAGAGAGAAAGATTTCTTTTGAACGGAAATGATATTAGCTGGCTTGAAATGCTGCTTGGGACATTGGTGATCATTATCCCGGTAGCTATTCTGTATTATTATAGGACGGGGCTGAACAAACCCTTAGCCATTGCATTTCTTAGGATGATAGTCCAGCTCGCATTAGTTGGTCTGTATTTAGAGTATATTTTCGAGCTGAATTCCATAATCGTTAATATTATTTGGATGATAGTGATGATTATCGCTGCCGCCTATACTATAGTCGAGAGAGTGGAACTCAAGCTGAGATATTTTTTCCTGCCAATACTCATAGGTATTATCACAGGCATAATTGTAAATGGAAGTATATTTGCTTTTGTGCTGGTCGGATCTGAGTCATTTTTTGATGCCAGATATATTATACCTATAATGGGTATGCTGATAGGCAACAGCTTGAACAGTGCGATAATAGGTGTACGCAGTTTTTTTCAGAAACTCTCTGGGGAAGTGGAAAGGTATCGCTATTATCTGATGTGTGGCGCTACCCGCAACGAAGCGCTCTTTCAGTTTATTTCTGAAGCGATGCAGGATGCTTTCAGTCCTACTATTGCTTCTACGGCAACAATCGGTCTGATATGGCTGCCGGGTATGATGACAGGGCAGATCCTCGGCGGAAGCGACCCCATAACTGCTATTAAATTTCAGATAATGATAATAATAACGATATTTGTATGCAGCGTGATAACCTTAGCAATTAGTCTCAATCTATCTAAGCTCTTCGCTTTCGATGATTTTGATATGTTCGATAAAAATATTTTTAAATAGCGATACGGCATTATCCAATAATATTTCTTTCCAGACGGTGCGGGATTTTCGAAAAATGAGGGGGAAACCGTTATCTATCCGGAAAGTTCTATATGGTAGAGAGTTTTTATTTACTCGTTATATGAATTTTTTATCTGACTACCTTCTATTATTTTTTTTGGAGAAGTAATAAAGGTCGCACATATAGTCTGTGGAGGTTTGCAAGTGATTCCCTGTCAAGTTACGCAAAAGTTGAAAGGGGCTACAACCTTTGAATAAGGTAATATCCCGGCAATTTTTTACACACCATGTTGGCATTAGTTATTTTCTATTGGTATTTTCTTTTGCTTACAGTAGTTTTCTACTTCTGTGTCATTCGAAAAATAGTCATCACAAAATTCATCTAATTCTTTTTCAGTCGATGAAGCATATTTATCAGATGCAGTCATTAATTTTTCAACTTGTTCAATAAACGTTTCAAACTCTTTGTTTATCTTACATAATTTGTCAATTGTCTTGAAATCAAGGTTTTTGTATTTGGGTTGGAATAGAATTTTACTTTCATAGGGATTAGCTCTTAATTCAATAATTCCTATTCCAAATGACTGATTTAGTCTTTCCATTTCATCATTCAGACTTTCGCTAATTTCAAATGCTACTAAGAATCCATAATTAGCCCAGCTTGAGTTTGAAACTGCTTGAAAAAAAGTCTTTTTTAATTCATAGTCAGTGTTAATCTCTTTTTTCAGTTCGTATGAACTTATTTTAAAAGTGTCAATCCGATTTATTGCTTTTAAAAAAGTCTGACTTGCATTTGTTTGTAACTTCAAAAATTTAATCCCAACCATGTCTGGGTGAATCCACTTTTGGTGTTCATCATTTCTGTTTGATTGTTCATGAAAAATTGTTTTTGAATATATGTCAGTAGTTTTCAAATAACTGCTTAATAATTTATGCAAATCTCTTTCATCATAGACAATCTTTTTTTCTGCTTTTTTTATCTCTTTTGGTTCAGGTCTAATTATTCTGCCAAGGTCAAGATTTTCTTCATTTTTGGCCAGGTAGTATGAAAAAGAACCATTTGATTCCTTAATCCTCTTTATTCTTGAGTCTCCATTTCTTATGAAATCGCCGAGTATTGCAGAAATTGTTGCAGATGGTGTCTTTGCTTCCTTAAAGTCATAATAATTTTTAGCAATTATATGTTCGCAAACTGCTGAGTAATTAGTGGTTTCCCTAATATCTTCAAGGCTTTTAAGTACTGCTTCTTTTAGAGTCATTGTCTTTTATGTTTTGTGATGAAATTATTTCGTCAACATTTAATGTCAATGGTCTCAGACATAAGTAGTTGCGTGGATTACCATTTAACTTTGCAACTACATACCGAGCTGAAAATACCAATGGAATTTTCAGAGAAAGAGAGAGCATCCAAATTACTTATGCCATTGTTAGGCTTTCTTGCAAATATCATTTTTGTCTATCTTAATCTTTTCTACCAATTAGTATCCTAATTACAATAGTATTATAATTGATTCTAATTCTATTTTTTCAAACCATTTTTGTGTCAAAGACCAATAAATTGAAATGGTTTGGTTTTTATAAATTTACTTGAAGTTTCTCCTGAATATGTTTTATTATCTGCCAAATCTAACATCATAACATTAGAATTTTTTCTGAAATCGATCTTCTTTAAGTCTATCCAAAATGAATTAGGCGTAAGCGCTGTCTCAAAATAATAAACTAAACTTTTTTGGTCGGCTACAGCTCTCCATCTTGTAGTAGATAGATTAGGAAATCCTTCAATTTCAAATCCGTAAGGAAAGGACACATTTCTTATTACACTAAACACACTTGCAACTGCTACCCGTGTATTGTCGGTTTGGGGTATAGCATTTATAAAAAAGTTAGCTCTTACAAAGCGATCAGAGGAGGTTACTGAACCGGGAAGAAAAGTCTTACCCGGAATATTTTCCCAGTATTTAGCAATGGCTTTTTGTTTGTCGTAAGTTGGGTCATTGGTCATTACCGTGTAAGAAGGGTCATGATGAATTATCAATTTACCTTTAATATATTCATGTATAGCATTATCGCCTGTTGCATCAGAAATTGCCAAATGAACGGTGGTAAATTTGTTCGTTCCAGGGATGAAATTAGATACCACTACAAATGTTTCTTTTTCTAAAGCATCAACTGCTTCTGCAACTGTGGCAAAGTTGTCAAGAACATATTGTGCCCAAAGGGAAATAGACATACCTTTTTTATTGCCTTCTTTATTGAATTCAGGGTATTCGGATTCTACTAACCATAGCATATTTGTTACCACCCCTTTTTCATTCATTCCGTCAGTAGTGGATATGTCCCAAGAGCTCACAGCTAAACTTCCATATTTGGATGTCCACTCTATGGAGTTTTCCCCTACTTCTCCATTGCGTTCTATTCCTCTCGGAAAAATCCACAGGTTTGCGGGGATCTCTATTGAAAAATCCATTGTTCTTCCTGTTAGTATAGTATTGTTTGGGCCTTTATAGACAACTCTGGTACAAGCTTATAATTCAGGAACATAACCAATAATTATTATTAGTAATGCTATTGTAATGCTAATTGCTTTTTTCATAGGATTGTTTCTATTAGTTTCTAATTTTAGACTTTTCATATTTCTACTTTTTATAGTGTTTCTGGGCAATACGTTTTTTAAATGCCAACCAACTCACTTATTTTTAAACTCTCAATAAATGATCGCTAAAATACAAAAAAAAGGATATTTAAAAAAATATTTTGTTAAACGTACATATAACCACTCATTTTATGGAGTATTGTGTATGAATGGCTAACAATTATTTCTATTTTGTAAAAATCTTCACAATCAGAAGTCTTAGCGATACCTCTTTTTTTCAAGTTAAGATAATTCAGAATATACACCTACTTATCATCTGCTAATATTCAGAAAACCAGTCCTTTCGATTCCATTTAATCGCATAATATTGTTTTCTGGCTTTACATCTCCCTGCCCACAGTCAAACAATAGTTTCGTAGAAAATCATATCCGATTATATGCGAATCTGTTGTTTGCATAGTGTCAGTATTAGTGAATTTTAATATCCTATAGAAATACCAAATGTAGAAGTAAATGGTCTGAATGGACCATAAATATATGCGGCATCGCGATCAATTCCTTTGTCGAAATCTGGTTGATACTGGTTGAGTAGATTATGAATACCCAAATTCAAACTGATGTCCGGGGATTCCCAAATCTTGTAAGATAATTTAAGGTTTATATCTAAGAAGGATTGTGTCTTCTCAAATGTATCCGACTCTATATATCCTGCGTAATGTGGCAAATACATACTACCAGTGAAATACCCACTGAAATCAAAAAAGAGATTATTTAGTATCCCAATACTTCCAATTACATAACCATACAGGTCGGGGGTTTTTATTATCTTATCAGTAAACTGGGCTTTTATGCCTGCTTCCTCGTCTCCAGCGCTCCATTCAATTTCTTCGGAATATATGCTCTTTTGGTAAGTTACTCCAACTTTTAAAGTAAATTGATTTTTAAATATACTCTGTAGCTCTACAGTAATACCGCTTACATTGGCAGATTCCCCGTTATCTCTTAGCATAATATGCCTTCCTTCGTTATCTGTTCCCTGATCTTCAAGTATGAAAGCATTATTAAGTGTAGTATTGAAATATTCCAAAGAAAATGCTATTGGCAATTCAAACAGTTTTATGGAATAATCTGCAGAAGCCGAAAATGAATGTGAATACTCTGGCTTCAAATCATCGTCCAGCAGAATTATCATCGCTTCGCCTCCAACCTGTGTGATATGCAAATCTTCATCAAATGCCTGCGGGGAGCGGTATCCTGTTGAATAAGTTCCTCTAACAGAGAAGCTTTCCATCGGTTTCAATAGTATGCTAGCTCTGGGATTAAAAATAAGATCGTCAATTAGATTATGCTTATCTAATCTGACACCCCACAATAGATTTATGCTTTCTGATATATTCCAGTCGTCCTGAAAGTAAAAACCGTGAGTGAATGTTTCCTGATTGATCGTTCTGTCGTAAGCTGGCGCTTTGTCATTGATATGATCATAATTAAAATCATAACCTAAATTGAGAATATGGTAACCAAAAAATTCATCTACTGTATGAGTAAGATTTGCACTAGTGGCATAAGTTTCATTAGTCGTAGTGCCGTAAGCATTAGGATCCTTTTCAGCGCCATAATAGCTGTCCCTGTCCGTATTTTGTCCTGATAAATATATCTCCAGCACAGAACCAATGCCGAAATACTGCTTGTAAGATAATTGAGCAAGAGTAGTTGAATTTTCAGCAAATTCTGTTATATCTGCTTCGTGTGGAGGTAGGTCAATTTTGTTACCTCCCCTGATTTTGTGGTGAATAGAATGTACCTCTGTTTCTATCTTGCTTTTTGATGTCAGATTCCAGAAAAGTTTAGAACCTATAGACTTAACGTCCATTCTTCCAATTTCTGTAAAGCCATCATTATTTGCATCATACTCGTG
>CAYQTZ010000184.1:0-6214 GCA_964420565.1 uncultured Hyphomicrobiales bacterium | reverse complement strand
AATTTTACTTGGTTATTAGGCAGCGTTGCTTTCCATGCTGGCGGGAACTACTCTTTCGAGGCAAAACCTGAAACCAGATATCCCAATTTTTATTGCGGATTGGAGCAATCTTTAGGCAGTTCGGTATCTTTTAACTTAGAACTAAATGCCGCTGTCAATGAATACAGGGAAGATATGATTGGAAGCATTGGTATCATTAATTCTGCTCTTCGCTGGTCTGTAGCAGAAGGCATAACGATAGAGTTTATGTTGATGGATATTCTATCAGCAAGGAAAGATTACAGCACTCCCTCAAGATATATAGGTCTGGAATATATTAATATGTTTTAGTTCATTAATAAAAAACATCATCTTCTTTGACACTATTGACTGATGATACAATCTTTTTATGGCTGATATATTCAGGAACTATTCTTATAACTTCAATTCTGGGTGGAGTTTTAATATGTGGTCTTATGAATCCTGTTTTACTATTTATTATCTCGCTAAAATCTATACTGGCTTCGATATCTTCTGGAAGAAGGTCTGCTAACTCATTAATACCACTACGGACAACAATTCTGATTATGTCAGGGTATAATCTATGGTTTTCAGGCAAAGAACCGCCATTGATATTAATAGGAATATCGTAGAATGTAAGTTCTACAGCCTGTTGGACGTTGGCTGATATATTAACGAATCTTTTGGACAAATGTACAATATTGTGCATAGTATCTAACAAGGGGACATTAATAGAAAAATCCTCGAATACCTTAGAGATTTCTAATCGCTTCGTCTGCCAATGATCTATCTTGTCTATAATTTTTTTATTGCCAGATATAGTAATACTACTTGGTGAAATATTCTGCTCTCCAATTACCATAAAACCCGATTTTGTATCTACTGTAAGATTGGATTTAATAGTAACTTCCTTATTAACCCTACTGCCAGTATATACTACTATTTGATTTGGAACTACATCTATAGCCTGAAGATTAGTCAAATGGAAAACATTTTTAATAATATCATTTCTGTATATCCTATAAACACTATCCTTGATGTCTTCTTTTTGTAGGTCTATTTCCACTTTTGCAGCCGAATTAAAAAAAACAAGATTGAATATCTCCCACCCGGAACCTCTTACTTCTATAGATATCATATCGGGAGGATTGACTTCTATCGCTCTGTCGGACGGCAAATTGATAATCAAAGGCAATTTGACCAAAGAAATATAGGTGTCACTTAAACTGGTGTAGCTCCATAAAGCTATAGCCAATAGCACTGACCCAATTAATGCCTTAGACGACAAAAGCTTTTTTGCCGACTTCAACTTATCAAAATTGATTTTCTTAAATTTCATAACTATAAATATATGAATAATTTTATTAAAGTAAAGTTTTTTTTAGAATTTTAATCCGAAAAAGAGAAATTTTATGTTTAGTAAAGCGAGTATTCTTAATGTTACAACTCCTGACCTTATAACGAAAGTAAAGGGGTTACGAGGATTGTACCTTAGACTTTAATTCCTCATGATTTATCCAAGAAACCCTAACCACTCTTGCCCCGACAAGTCAGAATCTTTGACAAGAGCTAGTGTCATGTCAAATATTAATTGTCAATCAATCAGGAATGATTGATCTACTAAAAGTAGGTTTCTTCAGTAGAACAATCATTCTTGATTGTTGTTTAATAAGTTGACATGACAGTAGATTATATCTTAATATTAAGATGTGTTTATATAAAATGGATCAGATTAAATGCGAAAATATTGTTTAATTGGCACAAGGAATTCTGAATGTATGTAATTAATAAATCCTTGGATTGTATAAAAATTTCAATAATTATTCAAATGATACGTTACGAATAAATAAATAATAATTTTTCAAATGTTAAATGTCTGGAGTTGTTTTATGAAATTTAAAATTTTTTTGTTAGCTGTAATCAGCTTTGTTTTACTTGGAGCTCAGCTCAATGCTCAAAAACCTGTTGAAATGAAAACTAAAATGGATTCTATTGCCTATGGTATAGGTATGAATATTGGTATCAACTTGAAAACTGATGATCTTTTACTCAATCTTGACTTAATCCATGCAGGGCTTAGAGATGCAATGTACGAAGAAAATACTCTGCTTACTCAGGAACAGGTTACTACTTTGATGATGGCACTTCAGCAAGAGCTTTCTACGAAGCAAGAAGCTGAAATGAGCACTCAAATGGATGAAAATAAAATTAAAGGTCAGGAATTTCTTGATGAGAACAAGAAAAAAGAAGGTGTTAACGTTACTGCTTCTGGGCTTCAATATGAAATTATTCAGCCAGGCACCGGCAAACACCCTACTGAAACTGATAAAGTAAGAGTTCACTACAGCGGCACATTCATTGACGGCAGCAAATTCGACAGCTCTTACGACAGAGGCACACCAGCTGAATTTCCTCTGAATGGAGTTATCAGCGGTTGGACTGACGGTCTTCAATTAATGAAAGAAGGCGGCAAATGGAAATTCTATATACCTTATGAACTTGCTTACGGAGAAAGTGGACGCCCGCCGCAAATTCCACCTGCATCTGTTCTTGTTTTTGAAGTAGAACTTATTGAGATCCTTGATGCTGAACAAGGGGACTAATTCGGATAATTAATTATTCGACAAAAATTCTGGAGGGCTTGTAATAAACTGCAAGTCCTCTTTTTTTTAACTTATTCAAATCTTGAGTTTTTGCTATATTTGTATTTTAGAAAATATATGAATTGGATTTATAATTGTTAGAATTGAATAATAATATTGCCCCTGAAACTACTGTAATTATGACAAGTTATAATTACAGTCAATATATTAAAGAAGCTATCGATTCTGTGATTTCACAGACTTATACAGATTGGGAGTTGATCGTAGTTGACGACGGCTCTCAAGATAATTCCCTTCACATAATCAATGATTATACAAGTAAATATCCACAGAAAATCAAATTCTTCACTCATCTGAATAATGAAAATAAAGGCATAAAAGACACAAATGAACTCGCATTTTCAAAAGTAAGAAGTAAATACGTGGCTTTTTTGGAAAGCGATGATATCTGGATGCCAGAATGTCTTGAAAAAAAAATTAATTCTCTAAAGGGTAATCCCGAAGCTGTTCTTGCTTTCTCCGATCTTCAGTTACTTGAAGAAGATGATTTTGAATCAAAAAGGTATAAGAATTATTTGAAATACTGTCGGTATGTCGGTAAAAAATGCAAGGAAAATCCTGCAAGCTTGCAGAAAATGATACTATTTCGAAATCCTGTAATATCTTTTTCTAATATAGTGATAAAAAGTGAAATTCTTAAAGGGTTTGAGATTCTTAAAGAACATGAGATATGGTCAGACTGGCAATTAGTAATTCATTCAGCTATTAAAGGGAAATTCATTTATGCAGCCCAAAAACTGCTTTATTGGAGACTTCATAAAAAAAGCCAGTATTTTAATTATATGAATAATACAGTTGATAAAAAAAATCATGACTTTAAATTAAAAATGAGTGATAAAATGGCTGAGAGCAATATGCTGAATAATTTAAGTATTCAATCAGAATACCCCTTCCCGATAAAAACGATTATCTATAAACTATTTCATGATTTGGGATTTGCTTTGAAGCATCCAGATGCGGCTTTTTTTGAAATTAGAAATATGTTGGAGAAATAAATCATGAAATCAGACAAATACCCAAAAGTTTCAATAGTTACACCCTCATATAATCAGGGACAATACTTAGAAGAAACTATAAAAAGCGTTCTGGAGCAGGATTATCCCAATCTTGAATATATTATTATTGATGGCGGTTCCGAAGACAACTCAGTTGAAATAATTAAGAGATATGCAGAAAAATATCCCTTCATTCAATGGGTTTCAGAAAAGGACAGGGGCCAAAGCCATGCTATCAACAAAGGTTTCAAAAAATCCACAGGAGACATAGTAGCGTGGCTTAATTCCGATGACGTTTACGAAAAAAATGCTATTAAAAACCAGATAAGCTTATTGAATCAAAATCCTGATGTAATGCTCGTTTATGGCGATGCTATCATAGAAGACGAGGTTACCGGGATAAAAGAAAAATTTAAATCTGCAGAACCTTTCGATTACTATCGGCTTATTCACGTAAACCACATGATAATGCAGCCAACTACATTTTGGAGAAGAGAATTATTCGATAGAATCGGTTATCTGGATGAATCATTATATTATACTATGGACTGGGATTTCTGGATCAGAACCGGCAAAGAACACAAGATATTATATAATCCTCAAACAATAGCCCGAGCTAAAGATTATAAAACAACAAAAACGTTCAGCGGAGGTTTCCCTCGTCTTAAAGAAATAAAAATGATACAAAATAAATACGGATGGGAAAAGAACCCAAAATTATACAGGAGTTTTTATTTTGATACTTTACATAAATTTGTATATTTTTATTCGCCATGGTCAGCTAATACTATTAAAAAAGTCTTGATTTGGCTAAGAAATATAATATTTGGAAGAAAGAATTAATTATATGTTTTTTATAATATAAAAGGAGATAATATTATGATCAAACACATTGTTATGTTTCGTTTAAAAGAGGAAGCAGAAGGCAACAGTAAAGCAGTAAACGCTAAGAAGATCAAAGATATCTTAGATGCGCTACCTCATAAAATTCAGCAAATAAAACTTTACGAAGTGGGTATCAATTTCGCTGTATCCCCAAGCGCTGCCGATCTTGTTCTGATATCTGGATTCATATCAGTAAAGGAATTAGATGAATACAGAAAACATCCTGCACACCAAAAAGCACTGGATTTCATTCTGAAAGTAATTGATGAATCCAGCGTTGTAGATTACGAAGTTTAATTCATAATTTTAAGGAATAAAATGACAACATTAATTAAAAATATAAGCTCACTTGTTACTGTAAACTCTGAGGGAGCAGCGTTTAAAGTCGGCAAAGAAATGCAGGACATTGGAGAGATTAAAGACGGAGCAATAATATTTGATGACAGAATACTCTTCGTTGGAACAACCAATTCTGCCGAAGAAGAGATAAAAAACAAAAAATTCAATATTGACACCACGATAGATGCTAACGGAAAAACCATTTTACCTGGCTTCGTTGACTCTCATACTCATATAGTTTTCGGTGGAAATCGTTCTGGTGAGTTTGCTCGACGACTGAGAGGTGTTACATACCAGCAAATTGCTCAAGAGGGCGGAGGAATACTAACCACTGTAAAAGGTACACGGCAGTCATCTTTGGAACAATTAATTGACAAAGGCAGACAGTTAGCACATAGCGCCATGAAATATGGAACAACAGCTATGGAAGTAAAAAGCGGTTACGGACTTAGTTTAGAAAGCGAGATTCGGCAGTTGGAAGCTATCAATCATCTGAAAAACGAACTCGATATGCATATTAGTGCGACCTTTCTCGGAGCGCATGACATTCCTCCCGAATACAAAGCCGAACGGCAGAAATATATTGACATCATAAAAAGCGAAATGATACCAACAGTAGCCGAAATGCGTATAGCTGAATACTGCGATGCATTTATAGACAAGGGATATTACACCTTACCCGAAGGAGAAGAAATTCTAAAAACAGCTCAAGAATATGGCATGAAACTAAAAGTCCACAGCGATGAACTCGCGGATTTTGGTTCGGCGGCACTCGCTGCTTCTTTAGGAGCTATATCTGCCGACCATCTCCTCTTTGTAAGCGACGAAGGTATAGAGGCAATGAGAGAAGCTAATACTATTGCTTGCCTTCTGCCCGGTACTGCCTATTTTATCAGGATGCCTTATGCTAACGCCAGAAAGATAATAGACAGTGGCTGCATAACTGCAATATCGACAGATTGTAATCCAGGGTCATCATTTACAGAAAATATGCAGTTGATATTATCTCTATCAGTAATAAATATGAAGATGACCGCCGAAGAAGCGATTTCAGCAGCAACCATCAATGGTGCAGCTGCCATAGAGCAATCTCACAGGATGGGCAGTTTAGAAGTGGGAAAAGATGCCAATTTCATAATCTGCAATATTGATTCATATACTGATATCTTTTATCATTTTGGTATTAATCACGTAAAAGAAACTTGGATAAACGGAATGAAGGCAGCAGAGAATTAATATCCGCTTCCCCCAGCTTACGATACTGTGTTATAGCCCAAGAAAACTCAAGAATTGATCCCCCTTGTGTTCCCCCTTAAAATTAAGGGGGATTTT
>CAYQTZ010000183.1:0-6249 GCA_964420565.1 uncultured Hyphomicrobiales bacterium | reverse complement strand
TCGTCCTGAAAAACTCATAACACAGACTGCTTATGAACATTCGCAAACAGTTCGCCGTGAAATTGGGACAGGATAATCTATCTGAATAACACAGGTTCTTCAACTCCTTTTTCTTTCCACCCCTCGTATATTTATCTTGCATATACGTCTTCTTTATCAGCGGAACAACCCAGCCATTATCAGACAATACATAATCGCCCTCTATCGCATTCTCTAAGTTCTCCGTAACGTTTGCATTCGGCATTTTTTCCAACAGACCATCCACAGTCTCATACACATAATAATCCACTCTTCCGCGTCCGTCCCGATGATTTACTGATATTGTTCGCATTTTCCCCCTCCTTTAATCTGTTCATTTACAACTACTTATGATATAATATACGAAAAATATTTTAATATGCCGCATTGCGACGCATTAATATTTATCTTGCTCCTGCAAAAATAATTGCACATTAGGTAATGTTTTTGTACTTTAATGTATCCTGAAAATGAACAAAAGGATTTCCAGATACAAATAGCATTAAGTATGTATCATTATTGACAACTATTTTCAAATATTTAAAAAAAAGCGAGACGTTTTTGCATTTCATGTGTCTCTATAGAAAGTGAAATTACAAATTTTGAAAAAGAGGATTTATCATGTTGAAAATTGTTACTATTATCGCTATTGCTTTCAGCTTTTCGTTTGTCTCAGCTCTTTCCTTCTCTGGCAACGGCTCAGGCACAGAAGAGGATCCCTATCAAATAACCAACGTCCATCAACTTCAGGAAATGAATGACGATCTTGATGCTTGCTATATCCTGATGAATGATATAGATGCTTCGGAAACACGAACTTGGAATGTGGGTGATCATGATAACGATCCAGCAACACCAGATAGTGCTATGGGATTTGTACCTATTGGAGATTTTATTGAAGAGAACCCAACAGCAGGATTTACAGGCACTCTTGATGGTCAAGGATATAGCATAAATGACTTATTTATTAATAGACCAAACGAAGATAATATAGGGCTTTTTGGCTGTATAGCTGATGGTGGGGCGATCAATAATGTGAGTATAGAACATGCCAGCGTTACAAGCTATAACAATGTCGGAATAATAGTTGGAATAAGCTATGCTTATGAAGCAGAATCTGTAGTGATTCTCAAGAAATGTTGTTCAGGTGGAATAGTTTCAGGTAATGAATATGTTGGTGGATTCTGTGGAAATAATTCAGCAATCGAAGGAAGAATTGAAATTAATGATTGCTTTTCAGATAGTTATGTATATGGTAATAAATACCTTGGAGGATTTTGTGGAGCAAATTATTCAAGGTTAAGGAATTCAATAACTATCTTAAACTATTGCTTTTCAGAAGGTATTGTTGTTGGAAATAGTGATTATGTTGGAGGATTCTGTGGTTCTAATTATGCTTTTAACGGTACTTTAAAAGTAAACTACTCGTATTCATTGTGCAACACTCAAGGGGCTTCATATGTTGGAGGTTTTTGTGGATACAATGGGGTGATGACGGGAAATTCAAGCATATTATATTGTCATTCAAGTGGAGTAGTTTTTGGGAGTAGATATTCCATCGGGGGATTTTGTGGAACAAATGATGGTGGCGGTAATAGCGCGAATTCTTTGATCTCATTTTGTTATTCTACTGGAGATGCTACTGCTACTGGAATAAATGATTATTTAGATGTTGGAGGGTTCTGTGGTGAAAATACGTCAAGTTTTGGGTATGCTACTATAACTTATTGTTTTTCAGAAGGCAATGCCAAAGGTCAAGGTAATTTTAACAATATTGGAGGATTCTGCGGAACTAATTACAGTGCGGAAGGAAGTTGCTTAATTACAGATTGCTTTGCTTTGGGTAATTCCACAGCTATTATTGGCAACGATACGGAACCTCCTCTTAGAAATAATGTTGGAAATTTTATTGGTTCAAATGAAGGCGGCTATGCCCACTCCTGGATAGTAATATCAAGATGTTACAGTATTGGTGTTCCAAATCAAAATAAAGAAATATGTGGTTTTTTGGGAAACGAAAGAGGTCCTGGCTACCGTGAGATTAGTGATTGCTATTGGGATGTTGAAACATCTGGTTTTACAACAAGTAATTATGCTGATGGCAAAACCACTGCCGAAATGATGATGCAAGCCACCTTCGTTGATTGGGATTTCGATGATGTTTGGTGTATTGGTGAACACGAAACCTACCCCCAGCTCCAGCATTTCGTTGATTGCGATACGCTGGTTTCTGTGCCGACTATCGAAAGTAATATGGGGATAGAAATTTATCCAAATCCCGCCACCTCCCATATTACTATATCTCTCAGCGAGGAATTCATATCAGCACCAGAGATAGATATTATAGATTATCTGGGGAATGTGATAAGATGGACTCCATCTGGCAGATGGAGTCCATCTGACAAAACCATAACTTTCAACACATCTTCCCTCTCCCCCGGCGTTTATTTCTTGCGCATTAGAAGCGGGGAAAAGGTTGAGGTGAGGAAGTTTGTGGTGTATAGATAGATTTTTATAAAAGTAATTTATTTCATATATTCTTATTTGGAATAATACAAAGAATTTATATTTCACTCGGAGTAAATCATGAAATATTTGATCACGCTGCTATTAGTTTTTAGTTTATCTTCAGCATATTCACAGGAAACTTCTACGAAACTCGGCATCTACGGTGGTCTCAACCTTAATTCCCACACCGCCGATTTCTATAAGCTACAGGGCATCCCGAACTGCTGCCCAGCTTTTGAAACTGGTGATGGTATGGGATTTAATGCTGGCATCCTTTATGAATATCGCATTATGAGCAACATCTGGCTTGGGGCTCGCCTCGGAATTATGACTCTCGATGGAGAACTGACCAAATCTGAGCCAACAACAATCATTACACCATCAGGCCCCGAAGATGGAGCTTTCGAGCATAAGCTAAATGGCTATTTCACAAACATCGGATTTGAGCCGTCATTGATCTACAATCCTTTCGGTGGTTTGCTGCTTTCTGTTGGTGCTCGTCTCGGTACAAATATCAGATCAGACTTCGATCAGATCGAAACTCTTACAAATCCCGATTACGGCACTTTCCTTGATTCTCTTGGCAACGACACTTTCAGCCGTTCCCGAAATGAATACTCCGGAGAGATCCCCAATTCTATTTCTTTTCAGCTTGCTTTGCTCGGCTCAATAAGCTATGAGTTGCCACTGAATCGCAACGGCTCGCTTCTGCTTGCTCCTGAAATAGCATACTATTTTCCTTTTTCTGAAATGGTAGAGAATACCGACTGGAAATGTTCTTCGCTCCGTGCCGATATAGCTTTTAAATATTCACCAATGCCCGACCTTGAAAAAGAGGAAATTCACCATAAAGAATACCACATAGATACAATAAGGGTAGAAACAGATATTATTGCCGAGAATACTTACAAAAAAGGCATTCCCATTACTCGCTCTGAGCAAAAAGAAACTGACGATAATATTATTATTACTGATTTCATCACAAGAATAGATACTATGCTTATTGCCAGGAAATATAAAATTCAATCACGCGTAATAGCTGTCGGGATTGATGAAAATGGGAATGAGATACCCAATCCGATCTTTAAAATTGAAGAATTTGAGTCAAGTAAGTATGAGCCACTTTTAAACTATGTATTCTTTCAAGATAATTCATCAGAATTATCAAATAAATATCATAAAATAAGTAATAATGAAACAAATGATTTCAGAATTGATAGTTTATATAATGAAGGTACTCTTGATATTTATTATAACTTGCTGAATATTGTAGGGCTTAGGATGAGAGAAAATCCCAAAGCTAAAATAACACTTATCGGCTGCAATGCCGACATAGGCAATGAAAAAGCTGATAAAGAATTATCAATGAATAGAGCCGAAAGTGTAAAGAAATATCTTGTTGATATATGGAGTATTTCCGATGATAGGATAAAACTGGAAAGCCGAAATCTGCCAGAAAAAGCATCTACACCAATCAATGAGCCAGAAAAAGCCGAAGAGAACAGACGAGTTGAGATATATTCATATGAACCCAAAATACTCGAACCAATATTTTTAGAGCAAATAATCCGAAGTGCAAATCCTCCAATAGCAAGGTTTATTCCTATGACAGAAGCAGAAGCTGGTTTAAAAACATGGGAATTTTATGCATATCAGGGATTTAGCAATTCAGAATCAAAGCGAACTAATGCATTATTTACCAAGTCAGGTAAGGAAGAATTGCCAGATTATATAGATTGGAAATTCGAGCTTGTTCAAAAGAATATTCCTGCAAAACCTGAACCAATTATCTACTCTTTGATGATTGAAGATAAAAAAGGAAATAAAGACATAAATGAAGAGCAAACCCTTCCAATAGATGTACTTACAGTCAGAGAAAAACGCATAAACAGAGTTGGAGACTATGAATTACAGAAATATAGCTTAATTCTCTTCGACTTCGATAAATCATCCATCGAAGGGAATAACCAGAAAATAATTGATTTCATACAGAGCAGAGTCAAGCGGGAATCAGAGATTGAGATCATCGGCTATACTGACCGAACCGGCGAAGACGCATATAATAAAAAACTATCAGAGCGAAGAGCCGAATCTACTAAGGCGATGCTTAAGCGTCAGGATGCCAAAGCTCAGGGTATCGGAGAGGAAGCCCTGCTCTACAACAACGACATCCCCGAAGGCCGCTTCTATTGCCGTACCGTTAATATTATCGTAAAAACTCCCATTAAATAGATAGGTGCTATTGTGAAAAAATCAGATGAATATTTTAATTTTCTTGTTGAAGTAAAAAATAAAATTCGTAATGCCCAATACGAGGCGTTGAAGATTATAAATACACACCTTATAGGGCTTTATTGGGATATTGGTAAGATGATTGTAGAAAAGCAAGATAAAGGGGGCTGGGGAAAAGCTGTTGTTGAAAATCTGGCAAAAGATTTACAAATTGAGTTTCCTGGCATTAGAGGTTTCTCAAAAAGTAATCTATGGGCTATGTCTCAGTTTTATCTCGAATACAGTAATGATGAAATTCTCCAACCATTAGTTGGAGAAATTAGCTGGACGAAGCATTTGCTTATTATGAGCAAGTGCAAGGATGTACAAGAAAAGCGCTTTTACATTCTTGCTACAAAGAAATTTGGCTGGACAAAAAACGTGCTTATTCATCAGATTGAAAATAGATCATTCGAAAAGTATCTACTTAATCAAACATATTTGTTCTTTAATTTCAAATTAATATTTAAAAGATTAACAAAAATTATTCGTTTATGAAAATTGTTAACAAATACGGGAAAGTTATCTATGAATCAAATTATTATTACACCAGTTGATATTAATGAGTTCCTTTTAATTAAAGAACTTCTTTCAAAAATGAATATAAAATATTCAACTGAAAAACGACTTGACTCCAATAGCGACTATGAGATGGATTGGGGAAATATCTCAAAGGAGGGGTTATCTTTTGCATATTCTGATGAAGAGCCAGAATATACTTCAGATATGATCAAAGAAACTAATCCTGAATATTTATCATTAGACAGAGAATGATCATGCATGAAGGCGACGTTGTTTTAGTTAGTTTGCTTGCATCTAATGGTAAACTAATAAAAAGACCGGCATTAGTATTAAAAATAATGCCGAAACATAATGATTTGCTTTTGTGTGGGATCAGCTCTCAAACCCATCAACATATCAAGGATTTTGATTTGTTTATAGATAGCAATTCTCTCGATTTTACCATATCAGGTTTAGTAAAAGAATCTATAGTTAGATTGAGCTATTTATCTGTGCTTCCAAATAGTTTCATTGAAGGAAAAATCGGAGAAATATCCAAAGAAAGCCATAGATTGTTACTGGAAAGATTGTCTAACTATCTATTGCGATAGTTTTATAATAATGTCATTGATAAAAAATATTTTAAACAAAAGTTATAATATCATGAAAAAATTAATATGCATTATTTTATTACTCATACCCTACTCTGCTTTCAGCCAGAGTTTATCCGTCTTCGACATAAACACAGATGATTTCCCGATAGTCAAAGCGAAATTCTATGCTTTCGATGAGAATGGAGAGCAGATAACAGACCTGACTCCAGATGATTTTAAAATCACTGAGAATGGTGTGGAAAGGGAAGTGTTGTCTGTTGCCTGTCCTCCGCCTCAACCTCCATGTACTGCCCCAGCGTGAAACTAACAAAAGGTAATTATTTTTTTATGGATATTC
>CAYQTZ010000182.1:6117-6255 GCA_964420565.1 uncultured Hyphomicrobiales bacterium | reverse complement strand
TTTTTTCATAAACACCCCTCGATCCCCTCTTACCAAGAGGGGAAGTAAGATAAAATCCCTCTCTTGCAAGGGGTTAGGGGGTATTTGATCAATTATGAATTAAAGCGGATATATTTTTTCATAAACACCCCTCGATCC
>CAYQTZ010000182.1:0-6017 GCA_964420565.1 uncultured Hyphomicrobiales bacterium | reverse complement strand
CCTCTTACAAAGCGGGGAAGTAAGATAAAATCGCCCTCTTACAAAGCGGGGAAGTAAGATAAAATCGCCCTCTTACAAAGCGGGGAAGTCCAATGTAATCATGTTCTTATGCTGAAAGCTGACCGCTGACCGCTATAAAATATAAACACCCCTCGATCACTTATTTAAAGTACCTTAAATGATATGTCCCTAATATTATCAATCCATTTGCTCAAAATGGCTTTGGGTTAATACCAAACCATTACTACGGAAATGTACTAACATCTTTTTATAAACATCTGAATATTCTATCACTTCGGGGCAACCAAGAATAATCAAGTGCTTTTTTGCACGCGTAATGGCTACATTCAGCTTTCTGTCCAGAATTTCTCCATTGATCTCAGTAATTGACTGCATATTTTTTAGTTGGTAACGTTCGTTTACGGCTAAGGATATAATAATGACATCTCTTTCGGATCCCTGATATCGCTCTACGGTATCGACACTTATCATTTTGTCAAGTCTGTCGTCCAGCATACTTTTAATAAGTGAGCATTGCGCCCTGTATGGAGATATAATGCCAATAGTATTTTCATTAAAACCATCAGAAAATAAATCATGGTATTTCAATGCAAGTGATGCCGCCATTGATGCTTCGCCGCGGTTCGTTTTGAAATTATTTTCTTTTATTGATTCAATAAAGATAAGTGCATTATTTTTCATTGGATCCGGTAATTCATTGCTCTTTTGTATAGTATCGGCACCTGCTATTATTAATCTTTGAAGTTTACCCTGATAGAACAGATCGTTGGCGAGTGCCTGTATCGGCTCGACCATCCTTGCCTGATAGCTTAGCATACCGTAGCAATTATGCCAATTATTATTGATGCAATTGGCAAGTAATCTCTCAAAGAGTGAACCGGACAAATTCATCAAGCTGATACTCTCTAAGTCGGGAAATCTTGTGCTGTCATAGGTTTCTTTCTGGACAACAACTGCAGGCATCTGCTTTTCGTCGCCTATCATTATGAATCTGTCTGCTCTGACGATTAGACCAACTATCTGTGGTTCTAATATCTGCGATGCTTCATCAATAATGATAGTATCGAAATCTTTGATATCGAATATTTCGCGATTTGACAGCAATGATGAAGTGGTAGAAACAACTACTCTCGCATTATTGACTATGTTATATAGTTCTTTAATATCATGATCTTCAGCCATTCGGGAGAGCAGATTCTCAGTATGGACCGATGATTCTTTATTACCGAGCCGGATAAACGGAATGTCGCTTTTTGATCTTTTCAAACTGCTGCATATTTCGTCAACAGCTCTATTTGTGTATGCTGTGATGAGTATTGTTTCTTCGGAGTCGTTATAAATTGATTCGACTATGGACCTTAGCATATATGATGTTTTACCAGTGCCCGGTGGTCCTTGTATCAGGAAATAATCTTTCGCCGAAAGCGATGATTTCAGCAATTCATTCTGCTCGTCGGTAAGTTCTTCCCGTGGCTCGAATTCAATATCAGCGAACTCAGGTTCTTTGAGTCCCAGAATTAGCTCTTTTTTCGTCTTACTGCTGCTAAAGAATGCATATAATGAGCTGAAAAGTGCTTTACCAGTCGAATCTATATAGTCTGGTTCGAAAGTAAAATATTCGTTATCGAAGAGAATATCCCGCCTGAATAGTTTGTTGCGAATACTGAGTTTTATTTTGCCAGAGTTAATATCTTTGATATGGCATTTTATGATCTGCTGTTTATATACATCATAATCACTTTCTTTTCTATAAGGATATAGTATGCCCATATCGCCTTTCCTAAAGGCAGAAACGGCATTTGTAGAATTTTCGACTTCAAAAAGCAGGTGTAGATTGTCAAAATCTGATTCCTCGCTAATGAGCTTTAATTGTGGAATAATCAGATAAGATAATTCCTTTTCGAGCGGGGAACTTTTCCACAAGGACGAAAACCCTTTATGATCTGTTTCGGAATCAAAGCCGCATTTGGATGAATATATCTCTTTGGAAATAAACGAAGTGAATTGCTGAAAATAATTTCTTTCTATTTGGCTTGCGGATTTGTAAGCATTAGCAAAATCAATAATATCCTGATTCATATAAGATGGCTTGGCACCGAAATCATCAGGATTAAGCGAGTCCAGAAGTGAGTAATGCCCTTTAAGCAAAGTCATTTCCAAAGCTATTATCCAATTTCTATATAGTAGAGCTTCCTGTTTTTTTCCGATAATATTTTCAGCATTCCTCAGTGGGAAAATATCTGTATGAGAGTATAATATCTGCGAAGAGCCGGTTCTATCATCAAAAGCAGAATCGAGCAATAAATTATAGCAGGTAGTCTGTATAAGATGATTATGCCAAAGCCCCGATTTTATTCTGAATCCCGATTCTGTAGTAATTGTTAGATCAGGTGAGGGGGCTTTGCCGGATTTTAGCTCAACAATGTCTTTTCTGTTGGGTTGGTCTTCGTACTCTATTAGCAGGTCTAATCGCCCCTGCAATCCGAAAACAGGAGAAATAAAACTTGGCTCTGCGCTTAATATCCCGCCATTAAAGCTTTTAATAACTTCTTTTAAAGTCAGGAATTGTCTGAGAACAATTTCTTTTAGGTATTTAGCATTGTTAGGATTGTCTTTTACTATGGAAAACACCTGAAGTGGCTTAATCCTGAGTGCATTATAATAGATAGTCTGGAAATCCGCTTCTGAGTTATCTAATAATTCATCGAAGCATGAGTTTATGATATTACCTGCTACCATAGGAAGTGATGGTCGTCCTTTTAAATATCTTTTCAGGAAATAAAGATATATATTTGCTCCGCTATTTTGAAAACAGTCGGCTATGTCGGTAACGTCTATTAGGTAATCTGGCTCAAGAATGATCAGTGAATTGATACTTGTGGCATAAATTTCTTTCTCCTTGCTGACTTTTTTTATTTCAAAAATATTCAGCAAAGCATTCTTCCATACCATTTTTACAATATCAAACCAGATATCGCTAACAAGCAATGTGAAATCACCAATGTCATCGGAAGAGCAGAATACCTCGGCGTGGTTTTTTCCTTTCACCTGATAGACCTGTCCTTTGTCTCTGACTACAGCAGAAACAAATGAAATTCTCTCTGTTTTATCTTTTCTGGAAGCTCCAAAAGGAAGCGAAGATTCATATTTAGCAAGGAAATCGTATATTTCGTCATTAGGCTTTATTTGATACAAAGTTTCGAGCAGTTTGAAAATAACTTTTAGAGAGAAAGCGTAATTTTTGGTGTCATATTTTGCATCGAGTGAAGATATTTTCCTGCCAACATACCGCAGTAGCCGTAAATCTGCAGTAAGCTCATCAGGGAAAGGGAACTTATCGGCAAGGAATATCAGTCTGGCAAAATCATTGGAAAAATACTGCTCTTCAGATTCTAAAGCATCAGATATTATTGTTTTATACAGCGAGTAAAGCGACGAGATCTTTTCTTTTGATCTTGTGTCGGTATTTGAATGTATTCGATTTATTTCTTCTAAATATAATTCTCTATTATTTGTCTCATTCATTTTTTGCATCTTCTGAGCGAATATCCTTTATCCTTAATTGAATGGTCGGGCTTCCGTTATAATTTACTTCTTCCAGATTATATACTATTGAAAATGGTTTTCCTGAGGAACAGATGTGCGCTTTATCAGCCATATTATAGGCTATAGCATCTATAACAAAATGGGATTGATAAGCTCTAAACTTCAGATGTTTATTGACAAGTACTCTGATGCCATTAGCAGAAGTTACATTTTTTGAGTAAAAAATTGGCTTATAATTCTCGAATCCAAATGGAGCAAAGCGTCGTAAGGTTTTCAGGAAAGCAGGGGATAGTTCATTTAGCCGCAGCTCTGCATCTATATTGATCTCCGGCTTTAGCATATCTACTTTTATTTTTTCTTTGGCTATCTGATCAAACTGCTGGCGGAACTCAGGAATGATTTTCTCTTCTAATGAAAGTCCTGCGGCGTGCTTATGCCCGCCGAATTCTATGAGCATATGAGATGTTTTTTTCAAAGCAGAATGAATGTCGAAAGTGTTAATGCTTCGGGCAGAACCTTTAGCCAGACCATCAATAGAAGTAAGTAAAACGGTCGGCACATGAAATTTATCAACTAATCGTGAAGCCACAATACCTATGACACCTGCGTGCCAGTTTGGTTTATGAATAACGAGTGATCTTCTGGTTGTATCTTCTAATAGTTTTTGGGCGAGTGGTATTGCTTCCTCGAATGTCAATTCGTCAAAAGCTCTCCGCCTTCGGTTTTCCTGCTCAAGCTGTTGAGCAATCTGGAATGCCGCAATTTCATCTTTTTGAGTCATCATCTCTACCGAACGCTTAGCGTCTCCAAGCCGCCCAGCTGCATTAATTAGCGGAGCAAGGGAATATACAATACTTGAAGAGTTTATTGAACCAGGCTTAAGCTGTGTACAATAGATCAACCCCTTAAAACCGGGACGCGGATTATTATTTAATTGTATCAATCCAAATCGCGAAAGCACTCTGTTCTCGCCTATAAGGGGCACCATATCAGCCGCCGAAGCAATAGCCACATAATCCAAAAACTCAAAAGCTTTTTCTTTGATATTCAATCTTTCGCTAATTGCCTGAATGAATTTGAAAACAACACCTGAGGCAGCAAGATATTTAAATGGATATGGATCGTTGGGCTTTAGCGGATCTAAAATAGCAAGAGCGGGTGGCAATTCATCGCCTGGCTCGTGGTGATCGCATACGATAGCATCTAAACCGACTTTGCGTGCATATTCTAATGGCTCATAAGATGTAATGCCAACATCAACCGATACCAACAATCCAGCACCGCGAGATATTGCTGTTTCTATGCTTCTAATTGATAAACCATACCCCTCGTGGAAACGATCGGGTATATAATACTCAATTTCCCCACCAATTTCACGAATGAATTGGAGCATCATAGAAGTACTTGCTGTACCGTCAACGTCATAATCGCCATGTACCCATATTAGCTCTTTGTTTTTGACAGCTCTGATAATTCTATCAACAGCTACATCCATATCCGTCATCAAAAAAGGGTCATGGATGTCTTCCAGTGAAGGATCAAAAAACTTCTTTGCTTCAATATCCGAACCTACACCGCGAGCTATCAGCACATTAGCTAAACTTCGCGGTATCTTCAGCGATTCCTTTAAACTTTTGACTGTACTTTCATCTGGTTTATCTTTGAAATTCCATCGATAATTCAACATAAGATACCTAAATTATATTAACTGACACAATTTAACAAATTATTTACACAATATCAAAAAAAGTGTGTAATTTTTTTGACAGTTTGTAATTTTTTTCACACTTTTCTTCATCTTTTTTCATATTTTTGAATTATGAGTAGAAATGATGAACTTTTAGAATGGCAATCTAAGTTAGAAAACACTATTCCGGTGGCTACATCGAAAAGGGTTCTCGTTAAGGCAAAAGGTGCAATTTCTAAAAATGCACTTCCCGCTCGCGTGATTGCAGCAGAGGGCAGACTATTCCTCGTAAAGTCAATGGATGAGCAAAATCCTATATATTACGAATGTCTGAAAGCAGGAAGAATAATATCTAAGAATGAGAATTCCAAATTAGTGTCTGTTGGAGATTTCGTTAAGATATTACCCGAACCAACAAAAGCAAGCCCGAGGATTCGTAATGCCACTATTGTTGCCGTTGACGAAAGGCAGTCGTTTTTATCGAGAAGAGATATCCGCACACCATCTGAACAGATGATAGCCGCTAATATTGATTATCTGATTATCATGGCATCTGCTGAAATGCCAAGATATAATACTCGACTGATTGACCGCCTGCTCGTTGCCGCAGAACTTGGTGGATTGTCGCCAGTAATATGCATCAATAAAATGGACTTGACTGATTCCGATATGGTTGAATTTGATATGCAGATATATAGGGATCTCGGTATCAGGATATTCCTGACTACTTTTGCTGAGATTAACGGCGCCAGAGAATTTAAAG
>CAYQTZ010000181.1:0-6304 GCA_964420565.1 uncultured Hyphomicrobiales bacterium | reverse complement strand
GAAATGAACGAATACCTGATAGCCCACTGGCTTGATATTAAATCGGAAATACTTGAAGGCACTTACAAGCCAAGAGCAGTAAAGAAGGTAGAAATACCGAAACCTAACGGAGGCAAGCGCATGCTTGGGATACCAACAGTCGTTGACCGCTTGATCCAACAGGCAATATCTCAGTATCTTCAACAGATATACGACAAAGGATTTTCCGAATCGAGCTTCGGATTCCGACCTAAGAGGTCGGCACATCAAGCAGTTTTGCAGGCACAGAGCTATCTGAATGCCGGATAAAAGTAGTTTGCTTGGATTCTCATTTTACAAAGATGCTAAGGGCTGGCAGATAAGGGTTAGTGATAAAAGCTACCTTAGGTTGAAGACAGAGGTTAGGAGACTAACATCACGCAGCTGGTCAATAAGTATGGAGGCAAGGTTAGGACTGTTATCCAACAAAATAAGAGGTTGGGTAAGCTATTTTAGAATAGCCAAGTGCCGTAGCCGGCTCAAAGACTTAGACGGCTGGATACGATTTAGATTGCGAATGTGTATATGGAAGACATGGAAGAAGGTCAAGACCAGAATAGCTAATTTGGTTAATCTGGGAATGGACAAGTACCATGCCTATATGAACGGCAATACCCGAAATGGCTACTGCCGGGTAGCACATAGCAGAATCTTAACATCTACGCTTAAGAACGACTACTTTACAGACTTGGGATATGCATCATTAGAGAGCATATATCTGAAATGTCATGTTTAACGAACCGCCGTGATACGCGAACCGTACGTCCGGTGGTGTGAGAGGTCGGTTAGGGAAATAATCCCTAACCTCCTACTCGATTTTTTTCAATCTTCGGAAGGGGCGAGAAGACTTCGGAAGGTTTGCATTTGAAAGAAGATTAAGACCATTGCAAAAATCCAAAAACTGATCCCTCCCTGACCCTCCCTTACGAGTCCCGGCAGGTCGGGAAAAGGGGAGCATAAAGGGATTTTCTTTGGTTTTACAATGGTCTTAGATTATCAGATAAATTGCAATGAAACTGAAAAAATTTTATTCATCTCTGAAAATATGCTATTTTTGCTATTTTGATTAGGTAACGATCATGACTCCATATCAGGGAACTATATATATAGAAAAAGGTAAGATAAGAGGTCTGAAGCCTGAAAAATCTAAATTGATCATTATTTCTAAAAACGATAATATAGAATACAATTATGGAAATTCTTATGCTATACCAGGATTGGTTGATAGCCACGGGCACATAGCCGCACTCGGAAAAATGCTGAACGGTCTTTCTCTGACTGATTGCCTAAGTGCTGAGCAATGCGCTATAAAGGCATCGCATCATAATATTTTACGAGGCGATTGGATCGTTGGCTCTGGCTGGAATCAGGAAAGTTGGCTTGACACGTCTTATCCTCATAAAAATATTCTTGACAGCTATTTTCCCGATAATCCTGTTTATTTGATGCGGGTTGATGGGCACACATGCTGGGTAAATTCGATGGCATTGAAAATGGCTGGCATAGATAGATTTACTCCAGACCTTCCCGGTGGCACTATCGAAAAAGACAAAAGTGGAAATCCGACAGGGATACTAATTGACAATGCCTTTCTACTTATTAAAAAATTTATTCCAAAACATTCCTTAAGCCAAGTAGAATCATTTATAATTGATGCTAGCAAAGAACTATCTGAAAATGGATTAACGGAAGTCCATGATATGGACGTAGCTCCAGAGCTGATACCAATTTATCAAAAACTTGAAAAAGAAAATAAACTAAAAATAAGAATTCAGTCATATATTACTGCTCAAAATGATGAATATCAAAATAATAATATTCAAGTGTATGAAAGTGAATATTTTTCCATTCGTGGTATTAAGTTTTATGCCGATGGTGCCTTGGGCTCGCATGGTGCGGCTTTGCTTGAACCATATAGCGATAAAGCATCATCAAATGGACTGCTCTTAATAGATGAAAAAGCATTATATAGGAAAGCAAAAAATGGCATAGAGCGAGGATTTCAAATCGCTACACATGCAATCGGAGATGCTGCTAATAAAATGGTCTTAAATGCTTATATGAAATTGCGTAAAGAGAATATCACAAATATTTATGCCACTTTGAGAATAGAACATGCTCAGATAGTAACCCCAAAGGATCAGCTATTATTCGGCAAATATGGAATAATTGCTGCCGTTCAGCCGCTACAGTTCGTAAGCGACAAAACAATGGCACCCAAACGGCTCGGCAGTAGAATGCGATACAGCTATCCTTGGAAATCTTTAATGGAAAATGGAACGCTATTACTTGGAGGCTCAGATTTCCCAATAGAATCACATAATCCTTTTTATGGTATTGATGCTTTTATTAATAGAAGTGATGATACAGAGGCTTTAAAGATTGACGATGCTTTTGATACTTACACAAAAAATCCACATAAAACAATTATGAGTGATATTACAAGAGGAGAGATCAAAGAAAATATGGATGCTGACATTTGCATTCTTGACAAAAATCCAAACCAGCAAAAAACCAGCTTTAAAGAACTTAGGCCTTTAGCTGTATTCTGCTCAGGCAGGCAAACTTTTCCTAAAAAATAATTTTGTCTTTACGTATAAAATTGTTAAATTGCTTTTCTCTATATGTTAGAGAAATTTGATAATTAACTATTTTATAAACAGGATTTTGCCGCAAGGCATTATTAATTAAGCACATTGGAGGGTTTTTTAATGTCCAATAGTGATATTACAAACGAAGAAGCCGTAGCAGTAGATTCTAACGAAGAACAGAATCCTATGGGCGGGCTTGATTCTTCCCTTGATAAACGTGGGAAGCAACCATTCAAAAAAGTCGAAGAAATAATGGAATACGGATTCGACGATTTTGATATGGACGATGAAACATTCGAAAAACTTACCGATAACACAATCTTGAACATTAAAGAAGATGAACTCGTTACAGGTAGGATTGTTGATATTAATAAAGACGAAGTCTTTGTTGATATTGGTTTTAAATCTCTTGGCGTTGTTCCGCGGGCAGAGCTATTAAATGCTGAAACTCTGCAAGTAGGAGACAACATTGATGTATTTATTGAAAGCATTGAAGATTCTGAAGGCAAATTGATCCTTTCCCGACGCAGAGCAGATTTCATGAGAATCTGGGAAGATATCCTGGCACTCTACGAGAAACAGGAAATCGTTAAGGTCAAAATACTGAGACGTATCAAAGGTGGTATGGTAGTAGATCTTTTGGGAATTGAAGCATTTTTGCCAGGTTCGCAAATAGATGTACGCCCCGTTCGTGATTTTGATCAATGGGTCGGGCAAACAATTGACGTTAAAGTTGTAAAAGTTAATCATCCAAGTGAAAACGTTGTGGTAAGCCACAAAGTCCTTCTCGAAGAGCAGCTCAGCGAGCAAAGAGATGCTATCATCTCCAAACTCGAAAAGGGCTTAGTGCTCGAAGGTACAGTCAAAGCTATATCCGATTTCGGTGTCTTTGTGGACCTTGGTGGAGTGGACGGATTGGTACACATTACAGACCTTTCATGGGGTAGAGTTACCCACCCAAGTGAAATTGTTAAATTAGACGAAGAAGTCAAAGTTGTAATACTTGATTTCGATACAGACAAGAAAAGAATCTCTCTCGGCATGAAACAGCTTACTCCACATCCATGGGATACCATTGGTGAAAAATATGAAAAAGGTACAAGTGTGCGCGGTAAAGTGGTCAGCTTGACCGATTATGGTGCATTTATCGAAATTGAAAAAGGCATCGAAGGTCTTATCCATATCAGCGAAATGTCATGGACTCAGCACGTTAAGCACCCAAGCCAGATCGTTTCTATGGGACAGATCGTTGACGCTATAGTTCTTAATATTGATAAAGAAGATAAGAAACTTGCTCTTGGTATGAAACAACTTGAACCAGACCCATGGGAAGACCTAATGGCTAAGTACCCGGTTGCTTCAAAGCATACAGGTATTGTTAGAAATCTAACAAACTTTGGTGTGTTCGTAGAGCTCGAACCCGGAGTAGATGGATTAGTTCATATAAGCGATCTTTCATGGACAAAGAAAATCCGCCATCCCGGCGAATTTGTCAAAAAAGGTGAAGAGCTTGATGTAGTTGTGCTGAGCATTGATCCGGAGCAAAGACGCATTGCCTTAGGGCACAAGCAGATAGTTGAAAATCCATGGGATTATTTCGAAGAGAAATATAAAGTTGGTGCTGAAACTGAAGCAAAGATTGAAAGAATAATTGAGAAGGGCGTTATAGTCGAATTGCCTGACGGCGTTGACGGTTTTGTCCCTGTATCTCAGCTTTCCTTCGCCCCGGTTAAAAATATCAGCGAATACTTTAATATTGGTGATACTCTTCCGCTTAGAGTAGTTGAATTCGACAAAGAAGCCAAGAAAATTGTGCTTTCAGTTGTTGAATGCCTTAGAGATAAAGATCAGGAAGTCATTAATGCTTATAATGCTATTCATCCTGTTCCGAAATCAGATCAATACTCAAGTGGAGATATTGGTGCTTCTGCTATCTCTGATGAAGAGAAAAAGGCTTATATGGGTGATTCCAAATCTGGTATGACTATTGGTTCTAAGATCAGCAACGAAGAACGTATCGTAGTTCCAGAAGAAATGCAGATTATGACCGAACCAACTCCTTCAGCTAAACCTGAAGTTGTTTCTGAAGAAGCCCCTGTTGAAGAAACAGAGGAAGAGCCTAAAGCTGAAGAAGCCCCTGTTGAAGAAACAGAGGAAGATACAGCAGTTGAGGAAGATACTACAGAAGAAGTCAAAGTAGAGCCTACAGTAGAGGAAGATACTACAGAAGAAGTCAAAGTAGAGCCTACAGTTGAGGAAATTCCTGCTGAAGAAACAATAGAAGAGACTACTGAGGAAGTCAAAGTAGAGACTACAGTTGAGGAAGATACTACAGAAGAAGTCAAAGTAGAGCCTACAATTGAGGAAATTCCTGCTGAAGAAACAGAGGAAGAGACTAAAGAAGAGAAAACAAAAGAAGATTGATATATTCTTTTAAATAAGTAAAAAAAAGGCAGATATTTTAATATCTGCCTTTTTATTTGGGACTTGGTTTGGGACTTGGTTGCTTAACTTCTAAAGCAAGCAAGTTGCATTGATTTTATCTATTTTTCTTTCTTTTCTTCTTATATCTTTCGTTTGGGGAGCGTTCATTTTTTACTAACTCTACAACCAAAGGTTTTCCTTCGTATTGGTCGTTTTTAAATGATCTAATTACATCATTTTCGAAGTCTCTGTCAATCTCGAAAAACGAGAACTTATTTAGTATATCAATCTTTCCGATAGTCATTTTCCTTGATCTTAATTTTTCGTTTAGAATACCCATGATTCGTTGAGCTGTCATTTTATCAATGTTGCCCCTATTGATATAGAATCTTGAATATGTCATTTCCCTTCTGTTCTTTGTGCTTTTTCTGCCATTACCTCTCTTTTCAACTTCTTTCGAATCTGCTCTTACATTTAGGTCGCCGGAGTGTTTGTAATAAGAGAGAAATCTATTGAATTCAGTCCAGACAAATTTCTTTATAATATCATCTCTGTCTAAGTTTGTCATTTTATTATAAATATCAGGGAGAAAAGATTCTATCTGTTCTTCATTGACTTCTACATTTTTTAGCTTGTCTATCATGTTGATCAAACGCTTTTCGCAGACATCACGCCCGGTAGGCACCATTTTTCTTTCAAAAGGCTTGCCTATACGCTTCTCAAGCATTTTGATCCTGTTTCCAGCTCTGGAATGAACGATCGAAATGGCTATACCGCTTTTACCGGCACGTCCCGTTCTGCCGCTGCGATGTATATAAAGGTCTTGTTCTTCAGGCAATTTGAAATTAATGATATGACTAAGGTCATCAACATCGAGACCTCGGGCAGCTACGTCAGTTGCTACGAGGAACTGAAGATGTTTTTCGCGGAAGCGGTTCATTACGATATCCCTCTGAGCCTGAGATAGATCACCATGCAAGGCATCGGCGTTATACCCATCGCTTATCAGTTTGTCTGCAATTTCTTTGGTTTCCCTGCGGGTACGACAAAAAACTATACCATAGATATCAGGATTAATATCAGCAATTCTTTTCAAAGCTTCGTATCGGTCGTCAGCACGAACCATATAAAACTCGTGTTTTACGTTATCAGCACCCATATTTTTCTTGCCGGCACTGATCTCAATGGGGTTATTCATGTACTTTTTAGTAATAGTACGGATTTCATTAGGCATAGTAGCAGAGAAAAGCAGGGTTTGCTTTTCTTTTGGA
>CAYQTZ010000180.1:0-6315 GCA_964420565.1 uncultured Hyphomicrobiales bacterium | reverse complement strand
GTTGTTCCATTTACAAATATAATATTTTTTCCTTTTTGGTACTGGCTTTGCCAAGCTATGGATAATTTTTAAAACTTAATCTTTTGCAAAGTTTTTTATTTCTGTAAAATATATTGCAAATGGGCGATAAAGAAAATGTGACCATTTCCCGAACGGTACTATTATAAGAGCCCATTGAGCGAGTATGATCAAATGAACAATATAAAGCCATACGTTATCCTGCAAAATGTCTGTATCTACGAATATTCGCACAATGAAAGCAGTAAAAGCCATCAGAAAAAGCCAGATAACGAAGAGCCAGTCGCTTGAATGAGAGTTTTTGTTTATTTCCTTATTCTTTTTGATCCTGTCCAGAACAAAATCGAACGTGAAAACAAACAGCACGGAGCTCACTAAATATCCAAACCATATTATTATCGAATTATCTGTTGAAAGCCAGTTTAAAAACACTGTCGTGAATAATAGCAGTAGATACCCGTAAACAATAATAAGATGCTCTAACCAGCGGAATTTATAGTCATCGCAGGTGAGGAACTTCTTTTGCGTCAGAAAATGCATCAGCAAATCCTTAAATTTAGAGATATAAATTGATAGAGGAACTTTTATCTTCTCGATTTTTATAGTCATCCAATACATTCTTATGATGTTCGGTGTCAGAATAAATGTTGCTACTGAAAGTATTGCCAGTTTTTCAAAGTAATGCCCAAATTGCATCATATCTATTACTTCAAAATCATTCGCATAACCAACTGCGATAACAGCCAGAGCTATTACAGATAAAGCAGTTATTAGCGCAGATCTATATTTATAGAATAATTTTGACAGTCCTGTCCAGTCATAAACCGAGATCAGATAACGTCTCAAAGACATCATCATCTCACCTGGATTAGATTGCCTTGGGCAGCTTTGGCTACATTCTCCGCAATAATAGCAAAGCCATGGATCGTTTGAGCTTTGAATTTCTTTTTCCAGCCCGAGCAGTGTATTTCTAAGCATAACCCGTGGAAAAGTACCGTTTTCTTCTTCTACCAGAGGGCAAATAGCAGTGCAATAGCCGCAATTCATGCAGGCGGTGAAGTCAAAAGCACCGAATTTACCTATCTCTACTGCGAATTTAGGATTTATTGCCGACATTTTCAGTTTTCCTTTTTCTTGTAATAATAATATTCATCCATGTCATCCAAATCCCCAACTTCAATTTTTCCATATTTTAGAAGAGTCATCACATAATATGTAGTGGTATCCAAAGCCAATTCTATTTCTTCTGATATTTGAGGTATAGTTTTGTAATCGGACTTAATGAAATTTAATATTGATCTTTGTATCTTATTAAATTCCTTCATCTGATCCTGTAGAGAATCAGGTGCTTTTCTTTCTTTTTTAATTTGATCAATAGTCCATTCTTTTATATTTTCATTTCTCATTTTGCGACCTCATTAATTAATAAGCCAAAGCATCAATCATATTTTCAATTTGAGCATCTGTATATCCGCTAAGTTGTATGGCATTATTCGGACAAACTGGCAGACAAATCCCACAACCTTTGCATACGGCTTCATTGATGTTTGAAACAATTTTTCCGTTATGCTCGACTTTGAAGATTGCATTGAATGGACATGCCTTAATACATTCCCCGCTGCCTATGCAAAGATTTTCGTCAATTCTTGCTAATGTAGGTTCAAGTATAATCTCGCCTTTGCTGATAAGCGAGGCAGCTTTTACCGAAGCAGCAAGAGCAGAGTTTACTGTTTCTGAGATATTCTTTGGAGCATGGCAACTACCAGCAAGAAATACCCCATCAATAACTGTCTCTACTGGTTTAAGTTTTGGATGGACTTCCTTGAAGAACTTATCTTTGCCTGATGGAACTTTTAAAAGTTCTATCAGGGATTCATTTTTACGAGGGACCATACTTGTAACTAAAACGACCAAATCGGAATCTATCTCAATCTCGCGGTTGAGAGTCAGCATATCTTTTACCTTTACTATGATTCTCCCATCCTTTTGCTCAATTGAAGGAAGCTCGTCATCACGGCTTTGGAAAAACAGATCGCCATTCTTTGATGCTTCTTCATAAATCGGTTCCTGCTTGCCATAAGTTCTCATCCCTCTGTGGAAGTGGAAATTATTGACGTAGCTATATTTCTTCTTAAGCTCAAGGGATGTGTGGACTGCGGCTGTACAACAGTAACGAGAGCAGTATTTATTCTCGCCGTTAATCTGTCTGGAACCGACACAGTAAATGTATGATATGTTCTTTATCGTCTTGTTTTCATATTGAAGCGACCCGTTGCTAAGTTCCACAAGTCTTTTAAACTCAGGAAGTGTTACAACATTCTCTATCTCTTTATATCCGAACTCACCATGCTTTGGAGAATAAGGATCGAACCCGACTCCAAGAACAATGGCTCCAACCCTAAGGTTCAAAACTTCTTCTTTTTGACATAGATCTATTTCAGGACAAACATCGAGGCATTTTTTACAGAAAGTGCATATATTGCCGTCTATTGCAGGAAAGTTAGGAAACTGTCCCTTATGATCATTATAAATTGCTTTTCTTTTAGTTAGCCCAAAATTGAATTCATCCTCGATCTCTTCAGGACAAACGTCAATAGCTTTTTTGATATTTTCCTGAAATTTTGTTTTATCACTAATAGAAGACTGTGGCTTAATAAATCTTGGCTTAATTTTGACTTTTACATCAAAGCTTCCGACAGTTCCTGATTTTTCTATTAGCTCTGCACTTGTGAAAAGAGTGATGTCTTTTCTTTTCTTGATCTCATTGTAGAGCTTCTCAACAAGTTCACCACCATTTTGATTAGTCCTGAAAACGGAACCCCATTGGGAAACTCTACCTCCGACATAATGATCTTTTTCAATTAAATAAACATGAGTGCCCATATCTGCAAGCTCAATAGCAGATCTCATCCCAGCGATACCTGCTCCAACAACCAGACACACATTATCAGAAGAAACAGAAGGAGGAATCAGTGGTTCGGAATTTCTCGTTTTTGCAATAGCCGCTTTTACTACGTTTATAGCTTTATCAGTAGCTTCCTGTGGCGTATTGGAATGAGGCCAGGAAACCTGCTCTCTTATATTAGCTTGAGTATAATTATAAGGATTTAGCCCGGCTCTTTCCGCAACATGCCTGAAAGTGAACATATGAAGCTTCGGAGAGCATGATGCAACGACCAATCCATCCAGATTATTCTCTTTGATATCCTTGATCATTTCTTTTTGAGAGGAGTCAGCACAAGCGAACATAGTAACTTTTGTCAGCACAACCCCTTCTTCATTACTTACTGCTTCTTTTATATCTTTACAGTTGCAATAAGCCGCGATGTTTTCACCGCATTTGCATATATAAACTCCAATTCTGTTTCTCAAGCCAACCTCCTTAAATAACTTGCCGTTTCTGCAGAAGAAGCACCTGCGGAAGCTATGGAATCAGGGATATCCATAGGCCCGGAAGCTGTTCCGGCAACGAATACTCCATCTATGCTTGTTGCAGCAGGATTCAGCATTTCATTGCTCAGTTTTACGTAATGATAATCGTCAAACTGTAGATCATTGCTCTTAAATATATTCTTTAGATCAGGATTTGGAAGTATCCCGACCGATAGAACGACGAGGTCGTGTTCGGCAGTTGTAATTGTACCTGTCTCGAAATCTTCGTATTTGAGCAAAAGGTTGCCGTCTTCCTTCTCTTCGATTTTTGCAATTTTACCTTTTACAAATTCCACTCCCATGCCCTTTGCTCTTTTGTAGAACTCTTCGAAGTCCTTGCCAAAAGCTCGAATGTCAATGTAATAGATCGTTACATCAGCCATAGGCAGAGCTCCCATCAGCAGTTGTGCCTGCTTAATTGAATACATACAGCAAACTTGTGAGCAAATAGGATTGCCGAGTGTGTGATCCCTCGATCCTGTACATAATACATAAGCAATGTTATCTGGCATTTTACCATCTTTTGGCCTCAAAACGTTATTGTATGGTCTCGTAGGCGAGAGTAACCTTTCCATTTCCATAGAAGTAACAACATTTTTATATTTGCCACTGCCGTAATTCTTTATTTTTCCGGGCTCGAAAAGGGAAAACCCTGAAGCTAACACCAGAGCTTTGAATTTGATATCAATTCTCTGTTGCTTCTGAGTAAAATCAATACAGCCTGCAGGGCATTTTTTCTCACACACCCCGCATAAAATGCAGTTGTCAATATCAATTGCGGCTATACGAGGACTTGCAATATCAAAAGGAATAAAAGCCGCTTTTCGACCGACGAATCCAAATTGGTACTCATCAGGCACTACAACAGGACAAACGTCTTCACAAATTGGACAGCCCGTGCAGTCCTGTTCGTTCACGTAGCGGGGTTTTTTTAGCAAAACAGCTTGAAATTCATTAGATGAATTCTTTTCGATATCATAAATCTCGCTGTTTGTATAAATATCAATATTGGGATTTCTCGACGTTTCAGACACTTTCGGAGTAGCAATGCAAGCTGCACAATCAAGGGTTGGAAAAACCTTGCTGAGCAATATCATTTTACCGCCGAGAGAATAATCTTTTTCAACCAGAATAACTTTAAATCCAAGATTTGCCAGATTTAAAGCAGCTTCCTGTCCGGAGATACCTCCTCCGACGACCAGTACATCATATTCCATTACCATCATATTATCCTGATTAATATTCTAATTACAAACTTCAAGTTTTGACAGATATTCCGTAAAACTCTTCATGTGATTTACAAAAGATTCCGAGCAGACAGAACATATTGCTGCCATTTTAAGTCTGGCTTTTTCAATGTGCTGGCTATCCATGATATTATGGGCTCTTGCGACCAGTTCAGCAGTTTTTTGACCACATTCGTCGCTGTAAGGGCAGTCCGTACCGTCGGCAGCAATGAAAACGCCACAGAAACCTTTTTCAAAAGCTCTTATTATCCACTTAGGTTTTATTCCGCTGGAACATGGAACGCTGATCACCTTTACTGATGGTGGATAATGAAGACCCAGCAACCCTGCCATGTCTATGCCCGGATCTGAAATCTTTTCTGTAGAGAACACTAGTATATTGGGCTTCTTATCCATTTCATTTTCTCAGATAAATAGTAAAATATCCTGAATCCTCAATTGTTCCTAAATACTCGTGACTCTTTTTCATTGTCCATTTTGGTATGTCTCTTTTAGTACCCTCGTCTGAGGAGATCACAGCCATAACGTCCCCTTTTTCTATTTCGCCAATTTTTTCTTTGGCAGCCAGCAAAGGTCCTGGGCAAGCAGTACCTCTTGCATCAACAGAGACCTTTACATCCAGTTTTTGTAATTCTTCAGTAGTTATATCACACTCTCCTTAATCCTTTTATTAAATAAATAATTGTACATCAGATTCTACAATTGAAGTTATATATTCATTTATACCACATATATCATCCACTATATCAACAAAATCATCAAGACTATTTGCCCCCCATATCTTACCCGCCGTGCCGCAAACGTGGATATTCACATCCCCTATCTTCTTTGCTTTTCTGAAAGATTCGATACAGCAGTCAATTTTTAAATTATCGAGCGATTCGACGAACTCGAGTCTCAGTTCATCGTTTTCTGATAGCTGAAGTAATTTCCTAGGATCTTCAGCAAATTCTTTTTTAAAAGAGCGAGCTGCATTAAGTAATATGAACACTTCAATTTCCATATCGTCTGCTACAGCTCCGCCCAGTATAATACCAGCAGCTGTAAGCTTATCTATACCTCCTGAGCATAATCCGAGAGTCATTTTCTGAGCCATTTTATTCTTCAATTCCATATTTTTTATATTAATTCATTACCAAAATTCATTCGATTTAACTTTCAAAGTTCATTTAATTTTTCATGGCATTTAAAAATGATTATTTTTGTACATCAGTCATTGCGAGTAAAAGCCATATCCTGACATCTCCAGCAGTTCTGAATATTAAATGGCTTTTCAGATTTCACCTCTTTATCGCAAAGCCACCAGCATCCATCTTTATCAACAAAAACCTTCATCGGGCGTGCCCCGGGATGTCTTATTCCTCTTCCGAGTATTCTTTTATCATGTCTCTCATTATTTTCTTTATTATCTGTCTGCATTTCTCTTTCTCCTAATGATTATAAACTTTGTAAATAGTTGATTTATAATTTATCTGCCAATATCATACATAGAGTAATATTTCATTATAACGGAACTCAGGGATCATACGAAACAGTAACTTCGCAGAAAACCGAAAAAATCTTTGAAAACCAAACAAACCCCACCCTAACCCTCCCCGAAGGGGAGGGAATAGCCACT
>CAYQTZ010000179.1:0-6362 GCA_964420565.1 uncultured Hyphomicrobiales bacterium | reverse complement strand
TTAGATATTCAAATCGTATAATATCTCCGTTGTTTTTCTCAGGGATGATACCGACAAAGAAGAAACCAAGGTTTTCTAAAACTTTATATAAGTGTGGAGTATTAGGGTTTGATAGTGGCAGATCTATAAAAATCACTTCCATCTTCCTTTGTAATAATTCTTTGAAGCGGTGCTTTATCATCTGCTCAAAATCCTGTCCGTAATCAATGATATTAATGAATGCCCTCAAGGCGCTGTCAAGCACATTGATCGAGGACATGGTTGTCGGATTCGTAATCTCTACAGGGGCACTTTCCGCAATTGTTCTGTCTAAATCTGCCCGCTGATAAATTCGTTCTATCCATTGCTTATGCCTTGCCGGAAGGTAGCTTACTCTGTGTGGCTCAGGATTCGTTTTCAAATAAAATAGTACTGCTGATTGCGGAATGGATTCCTCTTCGTTATTTTCAATTTTTTTGAATCTGACTGATCCTGGTACGTAGCAAAGCAGGAAACCAGTTTCAGTGCCACCGAGCCGTAGGTTGCCTTTCTGTGTAAATGGGTGAGCAGTAACGGCTTCGCTATAAACTCCGTACATGCCCGTTTCTATGGCATAATCAATCAATGCCTTTTTCATTCTTTTAAACAAGCTATGACCTCTATATCGCGGGTCAACTATTGCCTGGCCTGTTTCGCCTACTTTTGCTCCGGGGAAGTCATATATTAAAGCCATATGGCCTACTATTTCTTCTGTACTATCAATGCTTATAACAGATTTGATGTGGCCTGTTTCCAAATTTTCTTTTACTTTTTCAGGATAATAGATAGTGTCGATAATATAGGAGTATCCATAAGTGCGATAAACGCATCTTGACATCCGCGAGGACTCGTCAGATTCCATCATTCTTATCTCTACGGTTTCGCTGGCTATCGGAGTTTCAGATAATTTCTTTTCTTTTTCTTTTTCATCGTCGGTAAGTGTTTCTGTAATATCTTTGTATTTAATATGCTTGATAAGCTCAACGCTTTTGCCTTTGCGACCAAGGTTGTTGAACCTTACCTCATCAGTCAAACCGCGAATAAGTTTTATACCTATTCCTTCTTGTTTTTTTTCTTCAATCTGGCGAAAATCTACAGGAAGACCTTTGTCGGCTACTTCCATGATTATCTTGCCGGGCTTTCTGTAAAATGTAAGGTCGAATGTTCCTTCTTCATCAGGGTCGAAAGCATGTTCTATTACGTTTAGAGAGGATTCCTCTACGGCGAGCCGCATTTTCATAGAATCACTTTCGTCTAAGCCGGAAGACAGTATCAGATTCTCAAAGAAATCGAGTGCATAGCCTAAGTACCCTTTCTCTGCTGGAAGTGATAAATTGATCTTGATATCGTTTTTCATAAAAAACTCCTGTTTAATATATATTAAATTATTGATAGCATAGTGCTGTTAGCAGAGCCGCTCTGAAGGGGAAATCATCTGTTTCAATATACTCATATATTGTATGGGCGCCGCCACCTTTTATGCCAAGACCGTCAAGGATTGGGATCCCCTCAGCACTAAGATTTGAGCCGTCGGAAGCTCCTCCTGTGGCACAATACCTAAGGTCGTAGCCAAGATTTCCAGCGATTTGCCTTGCTTTTTCAAAAAGCTGTAGATTATCTTCATTTATCTCAAGTGCAGGTTTATTGATATAAGCATCAATACTAATTACCGCCTGCGAACTTGACTTTATCTCGTTGATCTCGGCAATGGCATCTGCCAGATCATCGTTGCTAAAACTCCTCATCTCTGAATCTAAGAAGCTGTCGGGAGATACGACATTAATTTTTACACCACCGGATATTATACCAGGGTTGAAATGAATAGTAGGATATTTTTCTAATATCTTATATATTTTATTGATTACCGTTATCAATTCTTTGTTAGCATCTATGCCTGCTTCCGGCTCTATACCGCTGTGAGCAGTTTTGCCAAGAATGAACACATTAAGATGCCCCACACCCTTTCGTTTTAATTTTACACTGCCATCGGCACAGGATGGCTCTGGTATGAATACAGCCTTAGCATCAGTACATAATTCAATCAAATGATCCATAGAGTATTTACTGCCGGTTTCCTCGTCTGGCGAGCAAATAATTCTGATCCCTTTGTTAAATGCTTTGGGATGCCGGGATAAATACTCAACTACAAAATAGAATATTGCGACAGCAGATTTCATATCATAGCAGCCATTCCCAAATAATTTATTGCCATTTGCTTGACATACTATCGGCTCTTCGGAGACTCTTACAGTGTCTACATGAGCGAGGAATACCAGAGGATTTTTGTCTAATGCAAATAGATCAAGCACTAAAATATCGCCAACTTTTGTTTTGATACGATTTTTTATTGGTTTGAATACCGAGAATTTATGCTCAATAAAATCAAGTAGCAGATCAATATTATCTACTTCGCCAGAATATGATTGCATTTCAACGAGTTGAGTGATCAGCGATACAAAATCGTTCGTTTTACTATTGAAATATTTCGTCAGCTCTGAATAATCTATACTCATATTTATTTCCTACATTTAAGTTCATGCAAAACTATAAAAAAATGGTAAGTTTATTTGAATAAATTTTAAAATAAATCCAGCAAGTACAGAAATATTGGATAAAGAAAAAACTTCTTTTGAATCTATAAACAGCTGAAAGCCGACTGCTGACCGCCACGACCGCCATGAACTAAGTAAAGCGAAAATATTATTTGATGACCAATGCCCGTTTTATTTTTATATATTATGTTCTGGAGTTATTAAGCTCTAATTTTGCATACTTGAGCATAAGGCGCTTCCTGCCAACGTTGATAAACTGAACTAATGCCTGCCGTTTGTCTCCGGCACCGTTCAGTGAGACAACTTTCCCCTTACCAAAATGGGAATGTATGACATTATCGCCCGGTTTTATTTCCAGCTCTGACTCAGGTATCTGAGAATAATTTTCTTTGTGAGGTATATCATCAAAAAAGGAATTTTGTCGTTTGAATTTTGGACTTGCCTGGCTTGGCGGTAAAAACACACCTCCAGTTCCTTTGTCCCAGTTAATATATTTTTTATCTAACTCCTTAAGGAAAGGCGATGGGGTGCAATCTTTGGTTTCGCCGAACCGCATGCGGCGTTTTGCATACATCAGATACAATTTTTGCTCGGCTCGGGTCATTCCTACATAAAAAAGCCGTCGCTCTTCTTCTTCTTCTTCGGGGTGCATCTCTGCTCTTGAAAGCGGGAAAAGTCCCTCTTCCATGCCAGCTATGAATACATAGGGAAATTCCAAACCCTTGGCAGCGTGCATAGTCATTAGCTTTACATGGTCTAATGTCATATCTTTTTCGTCAATGTCAGACATAAGAGAAGTTTCCTGCAGGTATTCCTCCAGAGTTGCTTCGGGTTTGTCTCTTAGATATGTAGCGACATCAGAGATGATCTGCTGTAAATTATTCCATCTGTCAAGTGCATCTTCGGTGCCAATATCCTTATACATTTCGGGTAGTCCTGTTGACTCAATGAAATCTATCACTAATTCCTTAGTGTTCATTTCTTCCTTTTTCTGGATAAAATCATCTATAAGCGTAGTAAACTCACTGACAGCATTCTTGGCTCGGTTCTGCAAGTATGCATTTTTGTCGGCGTTCAGGAATGCTTCGTATAAAGTAATATTATGCTCGTTCTTATAGTTTACTATATGTTTGATAGATGTGTCGCCGATACCACGTGGTGGCTCATTGATACATCTAAGCAATGCCTGGTCATCATCCTGATTGACTAATAAACGCAAATACGCCATTGCATCTTTTACTTCCTTACGTTTATAAAATGAAATTCCTCCAATGATCAAGTAAGGTATCTTTGCCCTGCGGAAAGCATTTTCTAATACTAATGATTGTGAATTTATCCTGTAAAGCACAGCAAAATCACCATAATCCAACTTATGCTCTTCTTTCTTTTTCTTTAGTATGGATACTATCTTCGAAGCTTCATTTCTGTCATCCTGACATTGTATAATATCAATTTTCTCTCCTTGAACGTTCTCGGTCCAGAGTTTTTTGGGTATTTGCCTTCTGTTTTTTGCTATTACATTCCCAGCGGCTTCTATAATAGTTTTCGTTGAGCGGTAATTCTGCTCTAAACGAATAACGTTAGTATTTACGTAAAAGTTCTGAAAGTCGAGTATATTTTTTATCTCGGCACCCCGCCAGCGGTAAATACTTTGGGCATCGTCGCCGACAACAGCAATGTTTTTATGTGATTTAGCCAATAAATTAAGCACGTCATATTGCGTCCTGTTCGTATCCTGATACTCATCTACCAGTATATATTTAAAGCGGCTTTGGTATTTCTGTAAAATATCAGGATTATTTTCTAAAAGAACAACCATATTTATCAACAGATCATCGAAATCCATAGAATTGCTTGATTTAAGCTGTTTTTCGTATTCTTTGAAAACATCGGCAGTAGTCATATCTATTTGATTGTCTGCTGCTTCGGAATATTCTTGCCATGTCTGACCTTTGTTCTTTGCCTGAGAAATTCTGGATCGAAATCCCTGTGGGGGGAACTTTTGCTGAGAAAGTCCCATATCTGACAAAATTCTTCGAATTACTTTCAAGGAATCATCGGTATCATAAATAGAAAAAGATGATGTATAGCCGATAAGTGGGGCTTCTGTTCTTAGAATACGTGCAAAAATGGAATGAAATGTGCCCGCCCAAAGCTGGCGTGTGGCATCGGCAGAAATCAACTTGCTGATGCGTTCCTTCATCTCGTTTGCCGCTTTGTTAGTAAATGTAAGGGCAAGTATATTATATGGTTTGATCCCTTGCTCCAGAAGATAAGCCATTCTATGAGTAAGCACACGGGTTTTGCCGCTACCTGCACCAGCAATTATCAGCAGGGGACCATAAACGTGCTGAACAGCTTTTTTTTGCTCAGGATTCAGTGATATTAGTATTTGTGATCCTTGGTTGACTTCTTCAATCTTTTTCAATTTTAAAGGCATAGTAATATTATACTTTATTAAGATAATAAATTAATGATAAAATATCTTATGAAATAAGATCAAAGGCACTAAGCTTTTATGCTATAATAATATATGATCTTATCTAAATATCAATTCGTTTACAAATCACTAAAACCATTTATTTTTCATCAATTTGATAATTGGTTTTGCAACTCGGACATACAATATATTTCTCCCAGCCGTCATTACCTTTTTTAAAGCGAATCTCGAGGAAATCATTGCCACAATTGCCGCATTTTTTATTAATTGGCTCGTGGTTCATCAAGTTATCGCATTTAGGATAATTTGAGCATCCCCAGAATTTCTTTTTGGTTTTTGGGCTAAACCTTTCTACCATTTCTCCTACTCCGCATTTCGGGCAAGTAACTCCTGTAGATACCGGCAGCACTCCTTTGCAATTTGGGTAATCCTCGCAGCCATAGAAACGTCCGTAGCGGCTTTCACGCAAGTACATATCCTTGCCGCATTCTGGGCAGTGCTTGCCCTCTGCTTTTTCTGGTGCCTGCTTGGTCTCGCTATCATCTTTGGGCAGCGGTTTTGTACCTTTGCAATCGGGATAGCGGCTGCACCCAAGGAAGCGACCGCGTCTGCTTACTTTGATCACCATCGGAGAGCCACATTCAGGGCAGGGTATCTCGGGAATATTCCCACTCTTTTCTGCATTTTCCAAAGAGGCAGTGAATGGTTTATAGAATCCTTTCATAGTATCAACGTAAGACTTTTTGCCTTCTGCCACTATGTCAAGTTCTTCTTCCATTTCCGCCGTAAAAATTACGTTGAAAAGATCGGGGAAATTTTCTACCAGCACCTTATTCACCTGCATACCGAGATCTGTCGGGGTAAAGGTCTTTTTGCTTAACTCCACATATTCCCTGTCGGTAAGAGTAGAAATAATAGAAGCATAAGTGCTGGGTCTGCCTATACCTTTCTCGTCGAGTTCTTTTACGAGAGTTGCTTCGTTATATCTCGGTTTTGGCTTGGTCTGAGATTGGTTTTTATCTAATTTCTTAAGTTCAGCTTTTTGTTTTTCAGTAAGTCCTTCCGGGAGTATCCCGCTATCATTACCATTTTTATCATCATCTTTGATATCTTCGTAGATGGCAAGAAAACCCTTGAATTTAATAACTGAGCCATTAGCACGAAATATAAAATCCCCGCCTTTGATATTGATAGTAGTTTGCTCCATCAAAGCAGGTTTCATCTGCGAGGCAATGAAACGATTAAAAATGAGCTGATATAAATTATAAAGGTCTCTATCTAAGAATTTTCGCATTTTCTTTGGGTCATACTCTACGCTTGTTGGTCTTATTGCTTCGTGAGCTTCTTGTGCT
>CAYQTZ010000178.1:0-6383 GCA_964420565.1 uncultured Hyphomicrobiales bacterium | reverse complement strand
GCTCACGGTCATGTCCGAATAGGCTTTCCGGGCTTTCTGCCTGTATTGCACCAGAAGATCGAGGTGGCGCGCCGGACCCAGCATAACGCTGGGAACCGCGAGCGCGAACAACAGCACACCAGCCACCGTCCCGGCGGCTGCACGCCATCTTCGCCGACACAGCAAGACGAGCAAGAAGAAGCTGACGGCAGCCATAACAAAGTTCGAATCCTTTCTGAAGCCAAACAGGCATCAGCCGTTACCGAAACTTATTCAGGCATTGAACGTCAGATTGCGAGGGCATTATAATTATTATCGGATAACTTTCAATAGCAAAGGTATCGCTAATTTTTATGAACCGTGCAAGCGCAAGCTACAGAAGTGGTTGAACAGGCGAGGAGGCAAGCCGAAGTGGAATTGGGAGTTAATCACCCATTTGACGGAGGAATGGCTGCCATTTTTAAAACCAAGAATCTATCACAGCTATCTTTAACGAAACTGATACAGGAAGAACCGTATGCGGGAAAGCCGCTCGTACGGGCCTTCGGGAGGGAGCGGGGAGGAACGAGGCGATCTACTCGGAATGTTAGGATAATTATTTGATTATTATTGAATTTTTAAATAATTCATTGATTCTTGCTCTTTGTATTCTGAATCCATTGCCATGGTCATGAGTATCACCAAAGGTTTTTCCCGTTCTGTAAACACCAAGTCTTAAATCGAATTGAATATACCCATCTTCGATAAATTTAATAAATTTATCGAATAAAAATCCAATATAAACCGTTGCGTTAGTATAATGAAAATACTCTCTATTCCGAATTCTTTTTGTTTCGGCAGTTACAACAAATAATTTGTTAGGCAAATTCCTAATAAAAGAATGCCAAAAAAGAACAGCCCAACAAATAAAGCGGGAATATTATCCTCTACCATGAATAACGAGTATATCGTTATAATGAAGAAAACGTGAGTCTTGATAATCTGCTATACACTTGAAACTAACAAATATTCTACCTAATGCTGAAAGCCAACAGGCGTAAGTTAAATAAAATAAATCCCATTGTAAGAAAAACTTAATAATAGAATTGCTAAAGCTATCCACCCGATGAGCTTCCTGGTGCTATCCAATTCGCTGCTATCGCCTATCGGAGGATGTTTGATCTTGATAAAAAAGCGAGCTATCAAAGCCCAGAAGAGCCACCCCCCCCAACCAGAAAAATACACAGGAACAATACTTTTTAGCCAAAGTAATACTGGTAATAAATTATCCTTGAAAAATTGAAACAGATCATTGGGGTAATCTATCTGTAAGAGTTCTGTTATAAGCTGTAGAATAGCACCGAAACCGATGAAAATTATAAACCACCATGAATATTTTGCGATCTTCGCCTGATTTTTCCCGAACATGGCATAGCAGATATGCCCGCCATCTAACTGGCCAAATGGCAAGAGATTCAAAGTAGTTACAAACAGTCCGAACCAGCCAACATTTAGAAATGGATAATGATATATTTCATTCATTGGTGGCAAAAAACCGTCGGGATTTTTGAATAAATCAACCAGAATATGGAAAAGCAAGGTGTCCCCAAAAAACAAACCTGTTTCGGGTATCTTACCGCCATGGTCCGTCAGATAATTTGGATGAATATTATAGATATACTCAATGCCGGGTAATGTAGCCAATCCATATATTAGAAAAGTTACAGAAACTATGAATCCGGCAAGCGGACCCGCCACACCAATGTCGAATAGCGATTTTTTTGTGTTTATAGGTGTTCTTGTTTTGATTACTGCACCAAACGTACCGAAGAAATTGAACTCTACAAAGGGCATTGGTATAAAGAAAGGCAAGGTAGCTTTTACTTTATGATATTTTGCCGCGAAATAATGCCCGAACTCATGGGATGCCAAAAATATAATAATAAGGGCAGAATAAGTAAATCCCATTGCCCAGTTGTTGATGTCCGTATAATCTTTGCCAGACCAGAGTGTACCTGCCATAATAGTTGACATTATCGTAAGCAGAAATAGCAAAGCATTTAGCCAGTACTTCTCTTTGATAGTTTTCGGCTTCGGGCTAAGATCATAAAAATCAGTAGTATAATAGTTCTTAGAACTCATTTTTATACTTATTTCACCTGTGGTCTCATTTGTGGAAAAAATAATACGTCTCGTATAGACTTTTCACCGGTAAGGAGCATTACCAAACGGTCTATTCCAATGCCGAGACCAGCAGTAGGAGGCATACCAATTTCTAAAGCATTCAGGAAATCCTCGTCTAAAGTCATTGCTTCGTCGTCGCCGTCAGCACGGATACGGGATTGCTCCTCTAACCGCTGCCTTTGGTCGCGAGGGTCAGTAAGCTCTGTAAACGCATTAGCTACCTCGAAACCATTGATGAATAGCTCGAATCGCTCTACGACACCTTCCTCGGAGCGATGCTTTTTGGCAAGCGGCGACATTTCTATAGGATAATCAATAACAAAAGTTGGCTGTATCAGATTTGGCTCTACCTTCTCGCCGAAAATTTCATCAAGCAGTTTCATTTTGCTGAAAGACTTATCTACTTCGATGTCCATCTCGACGGCAGCTTCATAGAGCTGTTCGCGGGACATACCTCTAAGATCTTTACCAGTGAACTCTTCGTATAAGTCAAACATACTAAGCCGAGCAAAAGGTCTTTTGAAGCTAATATCATTACCGCCATATTCTATAACATCAGAATGGCATACATTTTCAATAATGCCACAAATCAGATCTTCAGTCATATTCATCATCCAGTGATAATCTTTGTAAGCAACATATATTTCCATAGCTGTAAATTCAGGATTGTGCATTTTATCCATCCCTTCGTTGCGGAAATTTTTGCTTATCTCATAAACCCCTTCGAAACCTCCTACTATCAAGCGTTTCAGATACAGTTCGTCGGCAATACGTAAATAAAGATCCATATCTAAAGTATTATGATGCGTAACGAACGGACGTGCAGTAGCACCACCATAGATCGGCTGAAGGATAGGAGTTTCTACTTCTATCCATCCCTTAGAATCAAAATAATTCCTCATCGAGTTAATGATCTTCGATCTTTTCAGGAAAGTATCCCTAATCTCGGAGTTTACTATCAGGTCAATATAACGCTGCCTGTATCTAAGTTCTTTGTCAGCAAAAGCGTCATGAATGACTTTGTTACCCTGCTCGTCAGTTTCTTCTTTGGCTACGGGTAGCGGCTTAAGAGCTTTTGCGAGTATAGTAACGTCTTTGGCATGGATTGAAATTTCGCCCATTTTGGTTCTGAATGCAAAACCAGAAGCGCCAATAATATCGCCTATGTCGAGCAGTTTCAGATTATCATAAAAACCCTCGGGCAGATCATTCTTCCTTAGATATAGCTGAATTTTTCCCGATTGGTCCTGTATGTGCATAAAACTTGCTTTACCCATCCTGCGAATACTCATTATTCTGCCTGCCACAGATATATTGGAGAGATTTTCTACATTATCATCAGAGAACTGATTTAAAACTTCTCTGGCTGAATGAGATTTTTCAAAAGAATAAGGATAGCAAAGTACCCCCTTTTCTTCTAAAAGCTCTAATTCTTCTCTTCTTCTTGCTTCCTGTTCGCTAAAAATTACTTCATTCATAATGATTTTTTCAAAATTTATGATAAAAAAGAATAAAATTACTAAATATTTTTGTAAATTAATAAAGTTTATCTTATATTTTTGTAAGTTTTAATATTCAAAATTATTATTAATAAATTTAGGTGATCATTGAGATTCCATTTTTTAGCACATTTTACCCCAGGCGGAAGGGGGAATAAACCAAAAACTGATTATACAAGAGTAAATAATCAAATTACTGCAAAAGAGGTTCGCGTTGTAGATGAAGATGGCGCTATGCTCGGTGTAATGCCGCCCAGGCAAGGTATGCGCATAGCCGAAGAACGCGAGCTCGACCTTGTGGAAATTGCTCCTAAAGCAAAGCCACCAGTTTGCAAAATTATTGATTATGGCAAATATCAGTACGAACTCCAGAAAAAGGAGAAGCATCAGCGCAAGCAACAGCAGCAGCAGCAGATGAAAGAAATTAGGTTTAAATGGAGAACCGACACACATGATTTTAACTTTAAAACCCGTCATGCTGAGAAATTCCTGCTCGACGGCAATAAAGTAAAAGCTTCGGTTATGTTCCGCGGAAGAGAGATAACGCACAAGGAGATCGGCAGAGAGCTATTAGAACGATTTGTGGAAAAGCTAATTGATATCGCTCATGTTGATCAGATGATTCGCTCAGAAGGTAAGTTTATGTCCGTTATACTGAGTCCGGACAAGCAAAAAATAAAGACAAAGAAATAATTATCCGACATTTTTGCTTTTTAAACGAAAATGTTCTAAATTTGTAGTTCACTCTTTTTCATAATATCATTCTCAGTTTGAGAGTGATATTTTTTTGATGAAAATTGAGTGAATCAGTTTTTTATTCTATTATTATATTTAGAGGTTAGGTAAAATGCCGAAGATGAAAACATTGGGCGCCGCTAAAAAAAGGTTCAAAAAAACCGCCAGCGGTAAGTTCAAAAGGGAAAAAGCATTCAAAAGCCACATCCTGACGAAAAAAACACGCAAAAGGAAAAGAAATTTGCGACAGTCAACTACTGTAAAAGCTGTTGACCAGAAGAGAGTGGCAGTAATGATGGCTCAGGGTTAATCAAATAATTCTGGGAGTTTTGCAACAGGCGACAGGGGTAATTATAATTGAAGCTCTCCCTTAGCCAAATTAGTATTATTAATTATTACAGGAAAAGAATATGCCAAGATCAGCCAACAAAGTAGCTTCGCATCGCAGACGCAAAAAAATACTCAAAATGGCAAAAGGGTACTGGGGTGCGAGAAAAAACGTCTATAAGATAGCTAAAAACCACGTAGAGAAAGGTTTGCTATATGCATATCGCGATAGACGGCAGAAAAAACGCGATTTTCGTCGCCTTTGGATCACCCGTATTAATGCCGCAGCACGCATTAACGGCACGACTTACTCCAGATTGATCCATTCGTTGAAACTCAAGAACATTGAGATAAACAGAAAAGTTCTCGCTGATTATGCTATGAACAGACCTAATGTCTTCAAAACCATTGTTGATAAAGCAATGAATTAAGATTTTTCTGATCAATAGATTTATTCCGGGCAATTGTGCTTTTTTTATTAAATTTGCAGTTGCCCGGATTTTATTTTTAACAATTATTAGATTATGCTATGATAGAAGAAATCAAAAAAATTAGTAAAGAAATTACTGGAAAGTTAGAAAACATTACTGATGAAGACACTTTACAGCAGTTCCGTATGGAATATCTCGTTAAAAAAGGCAAGTTACAAAAGCTTTTCGACAATATGAAAAGCGTTCCTAAGGAAGATAAGCCACTTGTTGGCAAAGAATTAAATATATTGAGAAGCAAAGCTGAAAAGACCTTCAACCAGCTTGCTGAAAAATTTCAATCTGAAAAGGAAAGTACTCCTGATATTGATGTTACTCTTCCCGGAAGACGCGGTTTTTCGGGGCATTTCCATCCCGTGCTAAGCATTATGGATAAGATGACCGGCATATTCAAGGATATGGGATTTACCGTAGCTATTGGCCCAGAAATAGAAGATGGCTTTCATAATTTCGATGCCTTGAATTTTGCACCGGATCACCCAGCACGCGATATGCAGGATACTTTCTTTATACAAGACAGCAGGGAACTCGTGCTCAGGACACATACCTCTCCCGTGCAGATCAGAGTAATGCAATCGCAGGAGCCACCAATACGCAGTATAATGCCCGGCAGAGTCTATCGTAATGAATCCATTAATGCACGTTCGCTCGCTGAGTTTCATCAGATAGAAGGCTTGTATATTGATAAAAAAGTTGCATTTTCTGAGCTGAAAGGCACCTTAATGCACTTTGCCAGAAAAATGTACGGAGAGGGCACCAAATTCCGTTTCCGTACATCTTACTTTCCTTTTACAGAACCCAGTGCCGAACTCGACATAACTTGTTTCCTATGCGCTGGCGAAGGTTGCCGTATTTGTAAAAATACCGGCTGGCTTGAAATACTTGGCTGCGGCATGGTGCATCCCAATGTGCTAAAAGCTGGCGGAATCGATCCCGAAGAATACACAGGTTACGCATTTGGTATGGGAATAGAAAGAGTAGCTCTACTTTACACAGGAATAACAGACATCCGCTTTTTATACGATAATGACATCCGCGTTCTGAAACAGTTCTGATAAGAAGAGGTTTAAGCAACCACTCCGAACGAGTGGAAAGCGGATATTTTTAATGTAAACACCCCTCGATCCCCTCTTGCAAAGCGGGGAAGTAAGATAAAAGCCCCCCTCTTTTAAGGGGTTAGGGGGTGTTGGAA
>CAYQTZ010000177.1:4560-6397 GCA_964420565.1 uncultured Hyphomicrobiales bacterium | reverse complement strand
AAGAGAGGGAGCTTAAAACATTATATATCATTGACATACTCCCTCCCTTATTTATAAGGGAGGGCCGGGGAGGGATCAGTTTTTGGGCTCCCTTATTTATAAGAAAGGACTGGGGAGGGATCAATTCAGAGGTTTGCCATGGTATTTGATTATTATTATTTAAGAAATTTATTCATATATGTGTATTTAAACGATTTTTCTTCAAATATTTTTCATTTGATGTAAAAAATGTTTTTATATTAAGAAATTTATTATATATTAACAATTAGATATAATTAAAGGATCAATTAAATGACCGATCATAACATACAGGCGATTGGCTTTATTCCAGCAAGATATGCTTCGTCAAGATTGCCGGGCAAGCCACTTATTGAAATATGCGGCAAACCGCTCTTACAGTGGGTTTGGGAAGCTGCGTGCCAATCTGAAACCCTGCGGCGTATTGTTATTGCCACAGATGATGATCGCATTGCAGAGTTCTGTTTTAATATCGGTGCTGAATTCGTGATGACTCCCCCTGAGTTGCCCAGTGGCACAGACAGAGTTAGATATGCCTACAATGAACTTGGTGAGGAAGCTGATATCATTCTTAATCTGCAAGGCGACGAACCATTAATTACAGGTAAGATAATTGATAAATTGATCATTTCTTTTATCCAATCGGGCAATGATGTTGGCACATTGGTTAGAAAGATTGATTCTTATCAAGAGCTCGTTAATCCTTCGATAGTAAAAGTAGTGCTTAATAATAATAATTCTGCCATTTATTTCTCTCGCCACGAAATACCATATATCCGTGATTTTAGCAAGGACGAATGGCTTAGCCATCATAATTTCTGGAAGCATACGGGAGTTTATGTGTATCGGAAAGATATTTTAGATCAGTTTGGCAATATGAACATTTCAAATTTAGAAAATGTTGAAAAACTGGAGCAATTAAGACTTTTGCAGGAAGGTGCCACTATCCATTGCGTAACTATCGAAGAAAATCTGGTTGGAGTGGACACCCCCGAAGATATCAAAAAAGTTGAAAAGCTACTCTCTAAAGTTTATACCAATTGATTTTTCATCAGCAAATCCTTTTCATAAATAAATTTAGCTATTTGTACGGCATTTGTTGCGGCTCCCTTGCGTATATTATCAGCTACAATCCATAGGTATAATCCGTTTCCCACAGACTTATCCCTACGGATCCTACCTACATACACAGGATCGGTCTTTTTTGCTTTCCTGGGAGTTGGGTAATCATTGCTTTTGAGATCTTCTGTTAGAGCGATCCCCGGGAACGCTTTTAATAATTGATTTATTTCATTTAGCGAGAAGGGCATTTCTGTTTCTATGTTCACAGATTCTCCATGGCCGCCTATGACAGGTATTCTAACGCAGGTTACGGCAATTTTTAGTTCGGGATAATGTAATATTTTACCTGGTTCCTGCATCATTTTAATTTCTTCTGTTGTGTAACCATCCTCTCCTTCAAAGGAATGAAAGACGGTATTATATGCTAATGGCTGATCGCATATTCTCTCATCTGTTTTTTTGCCTTCTAATTCACAAAGCAGCTGATCTATTCCCTTTTGTCCTGCACCGCTAACAGATTGATATGTAGAAACCACTACTCTTTTCAGCCCAAATCTATCATGAATTGGCTTTAATGCCATTACAAGCTGAATAGTAGAGCAATTGGGGTTAGCTATTATACCTTTATGATCATATAGATCCTCGGGGTTGACCTCAGGCACAACGAGGGGTACATCTGGGTTCATTCTCCAGAAACTTCCGTTATCCACAACAACGCAACCACTTCTAACTGCTAAAGGAGCATATCTTTCGCTAA
>CAYQTZ010000177.1:0-4550 GCA_964420565.1 uncultured Hyphomicrobiales bacterium | reverse complement strand
AAAAGCGATTCTACCTGATAAGTATTATTATTATAAACTTTCTGCCCCTTAGATCTTTCAGAAGCAAATAACTTAAGCTTATCTATTGGTATTTCGCCTTTGTCAAGTATCTTGATTGCGGTTTTACCTACCAGACCAGTGGCACCAACGATTGCAATATTTAATTTATTCTTCATTGATTTCTGTATGATCGTTATCAATAATATTTATTCCTCTGTTTGGTTTGGGGTCTATTATCTGCTCAATATATACAGATTTACCTGTTTCAGAGTCAATCTTAAAAAATGTACCGCATAATCTTACATCCTCCGATGCCATTTCATATTTATAAGGTGTCTGCATAGTAAATCTTTTGATGGCAATATCTTTTCTCATGCCTACCACAGAGTCATAAGGTCCGGTCATGCCTACATCAGTTATATATGCCATACCTTCAGGCATAATGCAATGATCAGAAGTTGGTATGTGAGTATGCGTACCCATCAGGGCGCTCACTCTGCCATCTAAATAATGCGACATTGCTTGCTTTTCGGCTGTAGCATCAGCGTGGAAATCCACAATTATATTAGTTGTCTTTTCCAATATCTGCTTTAAGGCATGATCAATACCTCTAAAAGGGCAATCAATAGTTTGCATGAAAGTTCTGCCCTGAATATTAACTACCGCAACGGTTATTGTTTCATCTACTGCAAAATAGGCAAATCCCCTACCTACATTGCCAGGAGGATAATTATACGGACGCAGGACCAATGGGTTCTCTGCTAAGAGCGGTTTGCCTTTCCAGTTGTCCCATACGTGGTTCCCTGATGTAATAATATCTACGCCAAGATTGAATAGCTTATCAGCATCACGAGCAATTATGCCCTTGCCATTAGTGGCATTTTCGCCGTTCACTACTATAAGGTCAGGTGAATAAATTGCTTTTAAACCGGGTAATTTACTTTCAACTATGCTTAGACCTGGCTTGCCGATAATATCGCCTATAAATAATACATTAATATACATCTATTCAACCTGTTTCATTTAGTTTCACAATACATTTGGGTGCAAATTATAAAAAGATTGATAATTTGCATAACTATTGGCAGAAATAAAGAAATTATTACATAATTCAGTTTCAGCTTCATCATCTATAAAAAATCACTTTCTTGGCTATCAACTGCTCAACTGGCTTCGGTAGTCTTTCACATAATCAACGTAATGGTCTGCCATATACTTTATCTTGTCTATCTCTTTTTGGGTCAGATCTCGAATTACTTTGCCCGGCACTCCAGCCACTAAAACTCCTTCAGGCACTTCGAAATGCTCTTTGACCAAAGCTCCGGCAGCTATTAATGAATATTTATTTACCACAGCTCCATCCAGAACGCGGCTACCTATGCCAAGCAGGCAGCTATCGTGAATAGTACAGCCGTGGATAGCTACGGAATGCCCGATAAGCACACCATTACCAATATTCAAAGGATATACCCCATTGGTTACGTGAAGCATACTCAGGTCCTGTACGTTAGTCCGCTCACCTATGCGTATATAATGCACATCCCCGCGGATTACAGTATTATACCATATTGAACAGTCTTTACCTATATTAACATCCCCAATTATCTTAACGCCCTCGCACATAAATACTGAATCATGTATCTGAGGCGTTATACCCTTAAAAGTAATTATACTTCCGTTATTCCCTGATTCAAGTTTCATTTCACCCTCTTAGAGTTCATAATTGTCAATGAATATTTCCTTATAAATATCATGTCCATATTTAATAAAACTGTCAAAATATCCCGTGAACCATTGGCATAAAGATATTCCATTTTCGAGAGATTCCCTGACATCATTTGTATTTTCCACCCCGCCGGTACGAATAATGTGAAATTCTTGTTTCGGCTGATTTTTATTTAAATATTCTGCAGCTATTGTACATGATCTCAAAGATTTATCTTTCAGGACTGTGCCACTTACGCCACCGCCATAGGTTTGTGTAAAATAATCGAATAGCTTTTTCTCTTGTGGATTTACTTCGCCCTGTATCTCGCTGTATTGTACCGAAGTATTCCCTATATTAATACCGTCAAATCCCAGATCAAACAGCAAGTCTAATATAAGTGGAATATTTGTGTTAGCAGTATCTACTGAAAATTTAACTATTAGGGGTAATCTTCTGTTTCTTTTCGATAGGAAGTGCTCGCTTACATATTCCATACGCTTAATGAACCCTTCATCTAAGTTATCATGCTGCTTACTATGATGAGACGGCACATTCGGGCAGCTTTCATTTATCTCTATAAAATCCACTCCAGCTCTGTCATACTGTTGCAATCCTAATAACAATCCTTGCAACCCATCAGCTTCACTTGCTTCGGGATCAGCAGAAATACTGGCTCCCAGCGGACAGCCGCTGATCTTATCTATTCCAGCAAGCTTCTTTGCTACTGCATTATGCCCGGGATTTGGCAATCCCATCCAATTCAAAGCAATAGCAGAACGTGGCAGCGATATAAAGGGATGAAGTATATTATTTTTAAAGTTACCTTTTCTGCCGCCTTTTGTCGTAGTGCCGGCCAGGAATGCACCTGCTCCCTGGCGGGCAACTGTCTGGTAGCCGTCGCCTGTTTTAAACATACCTGCGGAATTAAACAAAGGAACAGAAAAATCTATATCCCAAAGAACCTTTCTGAACTCATCGGGCATTATTCTTCTTTCCGGTATATTTTCGGCTGCTAAGAGTTTGAGAAATATTTTTCTAACATAAGAGTAAAAGAATACAGATAACTGAGGGCTTAGCTGAGTTAATATCCTGCGTAGTGGAATATCGCTTTTAGCAAGTAATTCGGTTATGGTCATTTTAGTGATTAATACTATTCTACAATTGAATATATTGGACCTTTAGGCGTAAGTTGGCTTTCTATCAGGTTAACAGAAAACTGAGTCATCGGATCAGCTTTTAAAGTTTTATAATCATTCAAAATATCTACGAATCCTGAGCTTAGCGATTTTTTAATTCGATTTAAAGTTACATGTGGTAAAAATCTTCGCCTTTCGGGACGAAATCCTATTGTACTCATCTTCTCGTCTATTGCCTGAGCTATATCAAATACCAATCTGTCCGGGTTATAAAGACCAAGCCACAGCACTTTAGCATCTGATGGGTTAGGGAATACTCCAATCCCGCGAAACTCTAAAGTAGATTTAAAAACCCGCAGGTAATCAGTCAAAACTCCCTTTATATCAGGTATTATTGATTCCTCTACAGCACCAAGAAATTTATATGTATAGTGCAGGTTCTCAAGCTCTACCCACTTGCCGCTCAGCACTTTATTGAAATCGGTTTTGATTTCGGGATATAGAAATTCAAAATTTTCTCTATTTACAAATGTACCTATAAATAGTCGCTTAGTTTTTTTATTCTGATTTGCTGCCATTAGATCAATCCGATGTTAATGAATCGTAAATAATTATAATTGAATAAATTAGAGATTTACCAATCCTTTATTTACAAATATCTTAAATATTTTTTCTAAAGACAAGAAAAAATATTAAAAATTGTATTTTCATACAAAAAACAGCAATACCATCGGTTTATATATAACTTTTGTGCCATTTTTTATCAGAAATGAGTTACATGATCTAAATTGAAGAGATTGCAAGGTAACTGATTCTCTAAAAACTCAATGGTATTAATTCGTCATCCTCTTCGCAGACCTCTAATAAAAAATTCAAGACTATAACAAAAGGATTAGACTTAACTATAAATTAATTTTGTTTATATTAAAATATCCCTTATATTGCACTCATTAAGTTTGACAATTTGATTTGTCAATAAAATTTGAAACAATTATGGAGTAAGTAAATGAAAAGTGCATTAAGATTTCTAACAGTAGCATTCATTGCAATAGCATTTATAGCAGGATTTGCAACAGCAAATGATAATAAAGTTATCATACCATCGAATGAGATCACTATCAAAACTTCTGCATTCTCATGGATGTGCAAAAACAAAATTGAAAATAAAATAAGCAAATTAGATGGAGTTATGGATTGCGAAGTAGATCTTGCAACAAAAACTGTAACGGTCAAGCTCGACCCTGAAAATATTTCTTCAATGAAAATAATAGGCGCAATTGAAGATTTGGGATATGATGCAGAATTATTGAAAGAGAAATCATCAAAATAATTAATGTATCGAAGATTTGAAATTCCCATAATGAAAGGCAGTGCATGGTTCACTGCCTTTTTATTGAATTACAGACCAATATCTTTACCAACTTTTTTCATACCCTCTAAGGTTTCCCCGATTAGTTCGCTTAGCTCCATGTCAAGCATATCAGCTCCCTTTTGAATTATTTCACGGTTTGCACCAGCGGCAAACTGCTTTTGCTTCCATTTCTTTTTTACAGAACTGACTTTAACGTCCATTATTGATTTAGAAGGTCTGACCAAAGCTACTGCCGTAATAAGCCCTGTTAATTCATCAATGGCATAAAGAGTCTTTTCTAGTTTTGATATAGGTTCAACATCGGTGCAGACCTGCCATCCGTGAGATAGTATGG
>CAYQTZ010000176.1:0-6403 GCA_964420565.1 uncultured Hyphomicrobiales bacterium | reverse complement strand
ACTCCCTCCCTTAATTTTAAGGGAGGGCTGGGGAGGGATCAATTCAGAGGTTTTACAATGGTATTGAACCATAATATTTCATGTATTAACGGACAAAATAAGACCCATTAGTCTGCTATTCTTTTTAAAACAATAATGGATAGATCATCATGAGTTCTTGCTTCTCCGATAAATGAATCTACCTCTTCTATCATCCGCTCGCCAAATCTGTTAACAGGTAGTTTTCTCATTTTATCAATCTGCCATAATAATTTTTCTTTGCCATAGAATAACCCCTCCTCATTCCTCGCTTCCGTCAATCCATCTGAGAAAATCAGTATCATATCGTCTTTTTCAATATCAATTTCTATCTCTTCGTATTTTGAAATCGGAGAAAGTCCTATCGCTGGGCCACCTTTGGGGAGTTCTGTAGTTTGATCGCTGCGAATTATTATTGGCGGCATATGTCAAGCATTTAGAACTTTGACATTTCTACTTTCTGTGCATATCTCTAAGTATGCCATAGATGCGAAGCTTTTGGCAGTTGTATCGCGGTAAAATATTTTGTTTATCTTCTTGCCGAGGTCAGCCAAATTTGTAAAATCAGTAGCCACAGCCCGCAATGTTGCCTGTAGTTTTGCCATCAGCAGTGCGGCGGGCAGACCTTTGCCGACTACATCTGCGAGCACTATACCATAGCGATGGTCATCTATTTTTAAATAGTCAACCAGATCTCCGCCAACATCATTTGCCGGGCGGGTAAAAAGCCACGCAGACCACCCTGGTATCATGGGATCTCCTTCCGGGATAAGAGCTTTCTGGACAGATCTGCCCGCTCTAAGCTCGGATTTAGCAAGGAGTTTGTCTTTTAGCTCCAGCATAATGATAAATAAGAATATAGTGCCTGCGAGCAAGTCGAGCCCCATTGGCGAGCTGGCATTATTGCCGTTAGATACATGAGATTCGGAAATAAGGAATACAAGAGCAAAAATAAGTAATATTCTGCTCATGGGAGCTAATTTTAGGAATAAACTTTTTAGCAGCCATCCGACCATATGAAGCCATTTTTTGAATGCCCCCATCATTTCGAGCTCTTCTCTTTGGTTGTCTAATAGAAAGAATTCTTTTATCTCAGCCCATTCTTTGGCTAAGGTACTGCGTAGATCACCACTACGAATGTCGTCCATTACGACTTTGCCTACTCCCGGTTCTTTCTTTTTATTTGTTCTATCCTTCAACTTAAGCTATATAAGAAAATTAATATTAATATTATACAACCGCAAAACTATAAAATTATATACGAATAATTGTGAAGAATGTTCAGATAAATTATAAAATTATCAAACATTTCCTGTCATTTCTCTGGCTTTTTGTACATTTACTTTTAATAACAGGACGAAACCAAGTACGAAAAAGATAATCAACGAAAATATAGCTATGCGGTATGAATCTGTAAGCTGCAAGGCAAGCCCAAAGACTAAGGGGCCAATCCAGCTCGTGCCTTTTTCACTAATTTCATAGACGCTGAAATACTCGGCTTCCTTTCCATAAGGTATCAGCTTGGAAAATAATGATCTGCTCAATGCCTGTGTGCCACCCAGAACTAAAGCGATAAATACAGCAAGTATATAGAAATCCGTTTCTGTTTTCAATAGAAAATAAGCATAAAAAAGCACAGCAGTCCAGATAATTATACTTAAAAGAATAGCACGTTTGGCATCAGTTATCTTTGCAATGTAATTAAAAAGCATTGCTCCAATGAAAGCAACGAACTGGACCATCAGAATTACTGTAGTCAGAGTTGTAATGCTAAGCCCAAGCTCTTCTTGTCCAAATTGCGATGCCACAACTATCACTGTTTGCACCCCGTCATTATAAAGTAAGAACGCAAGTAAAAACAGAAGTGTCTGTGGATACTTGCGGGCTTCTTTCAGTGTCCTGATGAATTGACGAAACCCAAAGGAAACATATCCGCTTCCCTCTGGAAGTCTTTTTATTGGTTGTCGTACTTTTAGAGTTAGCATGGGCATAATAGTAAACAAAGCCCACCATAAACCCGCAGAACACAAGCTGATACGCACAGCGTGCCCGACGTCGATACCGAGAGAATCTGTCTGTGAATAAAGCACCAAATTCAATGCTAATAATACTCCACCGCCGAGATAGCCGATACCCCAACCGATAGATGAAACGGCGTCACGTTTCTCGGGAGCAGCTATTTCGTTCAGGAAAGAGTTATACATCACTGCTGATATACCAAAGCTCAGATTTGCTATAATAAAAAGCAGACCGCCAAAAAGGTAATTCGTTCCATCCAAAAAGTATAAACCCATAGTGGCAAATGCACCAAGATATGCAAAAAATCCGAGAAGCGATTTCTTGCGATTAGAATAATCCGCTATAGCTCCAAATATAGGTAGAAAAACAACCTGCAGTACCACAGACAAAGATACGACATAAGGGAAAAATGAACCAGCACGGACTGGTATCCCTAATGGATGAATAAAGCCAGTTACGTCGGCGGCGGCCCCAGTAATTGTCGTTAGATAAGGCCCAAGAAAAACAGTTACGACAGTAGTATAGAATGCCGAATTTGCCCAATCGTAAAAATACCATCCAATACGTTCTTTTCTTGTGCTTTGCATGAGCTTCCCGTTTCGTTTTTTTTCAAATTTAAAGAATTATTTGAAAATAGCAGATGTTTTCTTTTGTTAATTATTAGTAAGTAGAAAATTAGACTGCGCCCAACAGTAAATATTTATTTTAATATCTCGCCTGTTTCATAACTCCAGAAAAGCAAGTCCAGCTCATCTATGCTGATTCCTACAGCTTCGGCAAAGTGCTGGAATTCATTCTCAACGCCAATGTATTGCTTTACGGAAGAGACTTTTGGCACGGCATCATATAATCCGCATAAAACTAAATTCTTTAAAATGTGCCTGTCTAAGATAGCCAGCCCTGAATATCCGATATTTCTCATAAAATGCGAACTTTCTTTCATCCCCAGTCCATTTACCAATTGTGATATTATAATCCGCTTATCTGCAGTACCAAGATTGCTATCTAAAATTTCTTTTACATCATTGAAACTATCTGCCGCAGCGAGTAATCTTTTAGCCTTTTGATTGTGGAATCTGATATAATGATCTTTATCTCGAAGCAATTGTGTTGGGTCAAATTTTGTATTAAGAAAATCGGAACTGGCAAGCTTTTGCTGCACTTTGTTTGCATTGGCAGCTTTTGATTGGGGCGTGCATAGGCAGTAGCATAACTCATAAAAATAATTTTTCTCATTAATAGAGGTAAAATCCTGTAATCTTTTTTGAATAAGGGGTTTCATGCTTTCATAGCTAATCAGCAATATCTCCGGAAGCATCGCCATAAATGATAATATTCATTATTGAATAATTTCTTTTCGGCTTAAACGGAAGAACATTTATCTTATTATTTTTAGCAATTTATTTATAACGAGCTGGGACATTAGATTAATGGAGCAAGACCATTACAAAAAAAGCACATCGGTAATTCAAATACATTATTTAAAAAAATAGCTTTCAGCCTAAGAACTTGATAATATAATACCTCCCCTCTCCCGACAGATCGGGAACTATGACAAGAGGAGGCGTTTATTATAAATTCCCTCTTAAAAAAGAATGATTATCTTAATTATATTATCATCTCGTGTGTTAAACTTTTAATGACATATCCATCCCTTTTGATTTGAAACTCATATATGCAAGAAAATATATTAATCCTGATATTAGCAATGTTAATGTGTATCCGATACTTGATGCAAGGAGTATCACTACAGTTCCTCCAAGTACTGAAGCTGTGGCGTTGATAGCAAAGCCCCAATCAATCAGATTGCCAACCTTGATACCAGCTTTTGGGAAAGGCATACCCATAAAGAAACTGAGCGGAGAAATTAAAATAAATGTGATAATGATTCTAAGCCATTTATCCATATCTGCTAATAAATAGATGAGTTCTTTTGCTATCAAGGCATCAAATAGCAATAATCCAATGATCATCACAAAAACAGATTTGCCTTTATATCTCCCAGAATATCTGCTTCCAATTCCTGCTATAGTAAGCATGGTAAATAGAACAGTTATTATTGAATATATGGATGTGCCAATAAATAATGCATATTTTTGAATGAGGACGATCTCCACCATCATAAACGCTATGCCGATAAAAAAGAAATAGAGCCAGGGTGCTACTCCCATATGCATATCTTTACGTAAATATGGTAGGAAATTAAGCGGTAAAAAGATGATAAGCACAATAGCTATTATCAATCCAAGTATTATCTTAGTAATAGGAAAGCCAGTGAATTCATAGGGCAGAACTTTTTGTAATTTCTCAACATCAAAGTTTTTCCACAATCCAAGCTGAGCAACGAATGGCCGGTCATCATCGCAGGGAGATATGTCTGTTGCAACAGAATCCTGCATATTGCGCCATCCATTTACTACAATTTTATTGATAGTGTTATCCTTTATCGAATCTGCAGCCGGATATAGTAAGTATTTATAATCTGGGGATGATACATTTTGCGGGCCAAAGGCATTGTCAAGTATTTCTTTTGTCAACTCGCGTTTGGACATCAAAATGATCTTTCGTCGCAAACCAGGTATATTATACACTGCAAAATGTCTCTTTGGGTTCTTAACTCCAAGTATCTCTAAAGCATTGATCACTTCGCTCACCATTCTGGACACATAAAACTGATGCTCCATCATCAGGAAACCATTGTCAGATAAAGATTCCCAGTAATCTATGAAAGCTTCCGTTGTGAATAGATAATTCTCAGCCAAAGCAAATGATCCGGAAGCCAAAGCAGCAAAAGAATTTGAGCTTAGTGAATATATCATGTCAAATTCATTCTTGTATTTTCTAACAAAAACCCTTGCGTCTTCAGTTATTACTTCCACACGAGGATCATTGTAAATATCACCTGTAAAATCTTTCAGAAAACCATCTGTCATCATATAATTAATATGTGGGATCACTTCGACTGCATAGATTTTCTCAGCTCCAGCTTGCAATGCCTGCAATACGTCAGTTCCCCCACCTGCTCCGAGAGATAAAAATGTACAAGAATCATTTAAATTGATCAGATAACTTACATCAATAGCAAAGTCAAAATTCAAGGAATCTGGTCGGTTCCAATTGCCATTGAATTTATATATGGGGGAGTTTGCAGCATTATCAATGTTTAGATTCCAGTAATCATCAGTAATTTTATTGACTTTTATTTTGGCATAAGAATCCCAGTGTTCATATATTTTCTCACCTCTTTCGGGATTGCTTGCTGATAAATTATTACTCACATATCCGCTATAAATAATAGCAGAGCAAATTATCACTAATGACAATACTTTGAAATATTTTGGAATGATAAGCATGCTGGCAAATAGTAAAGGTAATGATATCAATACAGATGCCGCAGGTGTTTGGAATATATCCATCAATATTACAGCAATGAATATCCCTAAACCTCCACCAATCATATCTGCCATATATAGCTTTGATAGATCATTACTTTTCTTGCTGAATATCACTGCAAATACTATACCTGCAAAATAATATGGAAGAAAAAGTATTATTATTCCGAGTATGAATTTAAGTATTACTTCCATATCCACGAAAACAACTGAGAAATCTATTCCCAGCAGGAAAACTAGTGTCGGTCCAATTATAGTGAATATACCAGATAGTAAAAGTAAAAAACCCTGCAGAGCCGATCTGCGAATTGAATTGAACAATCTTGCAGATAATGCCCCCATGCCCAACCCTAGTATTGCAAGTGAGATGGTCAGAAATGCAAATGTGTAAAAAAATTCCGCTGAAAAAATGCGAGTCCATGTAATCTCAAGCGAGATAAGCGAGATAGAGGATAAAAGCAAAACAATTTTAGAATTTTTCATAACGTCAACCTGTCATTTTTTATTTTTTTTTAGGGAATACGCAAACCAAACAAAGTTGTTTCATTTTTTAAAAGCCTATTAATATTGTGAAGTTTCATAGTCCTGCTTCCATTATAAAAAACCGCAATAATTCGTAATGTGCAGCTCCCCTACTCTCCCTTAAAATTATGAGAAGACGTAACGAACTGATGCATATAGATATAAAGCCATTGCAAAACCAAATATAATTCCCCTATGTCCACCTTTTCCCGACAAGTCGGGATCTTCGATAAAAAAGGAGGATTTTATCCTACTTCCCCGCTTGGTAAGAGGGGATCGAGGGGTGTTTGTGAAAAAATTTATCCTACTTAAAAAAACGGGATTTTATCTTACTTCCCCGCTTGGTAAGAGGGGATCGAGGGGTGTTTGTGAAAAAATTTATCCTACTTAAAAAAACGGGATTTTATCTTACTTCCCCGCTTGGTAAGAGGGGATCGAGGGGTGTTTGTGAA
>CAYQTZ010000175.1:0-6406 GCA_964420565.1 uncultured Hyphomicrobiales bacterium | reverse complement strand
TAGATATAGGACAATTCAAGATAGGTTGTTGATTCTCTACTGGCTTTGTTCTTTCAACGAAATCGTAAGCCATGGTCATGCTTTTCGAGTTCTCGTCTGGTATGGGCTGGTATTTTGCGAATTTTACTAGATCGGCAAGCTCGAAAAGTATTTTCATGTTAAGAATTAATTCCTCATTAAATTTGTGCTTCTCCAGATTTTCTATTATCTCAGGCGTTATCATTTCCATGGCATCTATATGGAATTGCCGCTTGATGTACAATCTGATTATCTCTGTCAGCTTGATATAGTATTGCTTCACCATATTCTTGTGCCAGAGCTTTTCGTTCTCGAGATCTTTCAGCGATTGAAGTGCAAGTATATGGGGAGGTATTCTTGGGTCATAATCAAGCACTTCGTCTTTGACTTTCCGTTTGCGTTTCTTTAGGAAGTAGATTATTCCAATTATCAAAGCTACAACAGCTAAGCCAATTAAAAAGTAGATCAGGTATTCCGTCCAGGCAATCGGCTCGTCGAGTGGTGGCTTGATGTCCTTGATCGCTTCAGTAGTATCAACGGCTACCGTATTTACTTTAAGCACGAGGGGATTAGATTCCTCAGGGTACATTGTGCTGTAGCCCGGTTTATCATACATGAATGTAAACGGAGCTATAGAGTGCGACCCAGAATCGAAGCTGGTTATACGTACTCTCTGAGTGCGTTTTATTCTGCTCCCATTCAATAATGAAGTAACAGAATCTCTGCTCAATACTTCTATTGCACCAAGGGTGTCAGGTATTTGGGGCCAGACGACCTTTTGTGCGGTATCTGACTCGAACTCTAAGATCAGATTTACCTGATCGCCTATCAATACATTATTTGTGTCCAAACTCGCTTTTGCTTTTACATCCTGACTTACGGAAATTGAATACGAAGCAAAAAACGCTAATAGCAATAATAATATTATTCTCTGTTTCATGGTTCTAATAATCATAGCTTATTTTACATACTTTACATCTTCAATATAGTTATAGTACTCGAATATTTCCCTGCATTTATTGTTAATAGATAAAAGCCGGGTGAAAGGTCTTCGCTGTTTAAAACATAAGAATTTTCTCCGGATGATCTATACCCAAGCTGATATTTATTTATGCTACGCCCTGATATATCTGAAATTTTTATCTGAACATTTGCCGGCTCAGATAATGTAAATATTACTTTTGTTTTATCAGAAAATGGATTAGGATAATTATATAACTCGCCGTAATTCAAGTTGTCATAAACCGAAGAAGGATCGCCGGTAGTGAAATTGATCCACTCAGAAAAATACCCCTCTCCATCACTATCAAAAGCACTAACCCGCCAGTAGTATCTCGTCTTTGGCTCAAGATCATCAAGCAGATATTTTGTTTCTGTTATGTTATCTTCATCAACAAAAATATCTACATTGGCAAAAAGTTTGGAGACCTGAAGACGGTACTTATCTGCGTTTTCAAGTTCGTCCCATTTCAATTCAATGCTTACGGGCTGGTCTTTTGACCTATCCTCAGGAAAGACAAGCTGGGGAGCCGGAATAGTAGTCCTGAATTGTCTTACATCTGATATGCTTTGCCCTCCTGCATTGCCTGCAAGCACTCGCCAATAGTATGTCTTGTATGGCTCAGTAAAAATCCCAGTATATTTAATTTCATTATCAGTAGTAAAAGTCTCTCTGATAATATTATTGAAATCTTCATCTTCGGCTACCTGTAAGCCGTAATTTGTTGCGTCGGGATTATCTTCCCAAGTGAAAGTCATATCATTCTTATGACCTCTGCTTTCATCATCAGGAGAAATTAGTATTGTTGAACGTGGTAGATCAGGCAGAGTGGTTACTTTTGCTGAGAAAATTCCATTGGCGTGAGTAGCGGCAACTATAGTGCCATCTGAGCTACGAGAATCGAGCATATAAGTGAATGTGTTGCCAATCACTTCTGCGCCCTCCTGCTGCCAGCTTGTAAGCATTCCATTCAGATATGCCGTGGAATAAACTCCTATACTCGTAGCGGCAAAATATACTTTTTTGCCATCTACTTCCATTATCTCTATCCAGTTCACTGCCGGACCTCCACCAGAGCCGCTTGGATTCTCTTCCAAATTTCCTGCGATTGCTTCCCAGGTATCGCCTCCATCCTGTGTTCTGTAAATACTAATGATGCTATAATTTGAAACTGATACTATTACTTCATCGGCATTATCAGGATCAATTGCAATGCTTGAGATGTTTGGTGTGCTATTTGGGAATATATTCTTTGTTAATTCTAACGGCACAGGATCTCCTTCGTGTGCCTCATCAAGCCGGAAGAGCCGACCGCGATTAGTACCGTAATAAACAATATTTGCAGGATTTTCAGAAACAGAAAGTGCACTGATCTTCTCCATATAGGTGCTGCCCGGCTTGTCATAAAATCTGGTATGAGATAAGCTGTCCCAAGCTATAGAAGTAGAGTCGTTGGTTTCCTCGTAAGGTATCTGCTCGAGATCGTTATTTCGCCAGACCATCTGGCCACCAGCGAGATACATCCTACTTTGATTGTGTGGATCGAGCTTAAAGGGATTTACCCAAGTCAAATCGCTTGCACCAATGGGGTCGAGCCGTGTTCGCAAAGATCTGCCTTTCTCTTCATCAATCAGCACTCTGTAAACTCTATGCTTTGGCTGATATGAAGAATTTTGCGATACATAATAAACTCCGCCACCATCTTTGATCTCGCAAGTAAATCCATCGGAGGCATTGGGGGAGACCCAAGGTTTGTTGATATTCCATGAGTTGGTATAATATGTGCCATTATCCTGCAAACCGCCGATTATCTCTTCGCTGCCGGGTACTGATTCATCAATAGCAACTGTATAGAATTGCGTAGAGAGATAGCCGTTATTAAGGTCATCCCAGCCGACGCTATCAGCCATACAGTTGTAAGTTTTGGTGATCCCGCCATCACTGCCGCTATATAAAATATTTGTATCCTCATAAGAGAAAAACAGGGCGTGTAGGTCTGGGTGATGATTCGGATAGCGATAAAAATCAACTCTATCATCATAAGGGAAAGGATTATACCCACCGCAAATATTAATATTCTCATCAGTTTTGAATCCGTCTGTGCTTCTGTAAAGCGTTGTTCCGCCTACGAAAACAGTCTCTGGATCATCTGGCTTTACTTTCATAACCAGATCAAAGCCGCCTTGAGATTTGAAATGAAGCCGTATATCGTCTGGTCTTGGAAGATTTTCTGAGCGATCTTCCCATTTTCCATTTTCTCCTTTGCCATCCTCGCCGAGATAAGTATATTTCCAGAAGCTATGCCATAATGAATCGCCGCTCCAGTTGGTTGTAAGTTTCCCAGTGCCGGGAGTTTCTCCGACAACATAAACAATGCTTTCATCTGATGGAGCTACAGCAAGAACTAACCTTCTGTAAACTTCGGGAAAGATATCGGGTGTTATATTTGTCCAGTTTATACCATCTTCTGAGCGGAAAATTCCTTTTACAGAAGAACCATTTAGATCGAAAGCTTTTTGGCTGAAGGCGGCATAATATATACCTGAAGGAGATATTATAATATCAGTAAACCAGCTAAAAGAATTTCCAAAGCTACCGAGAACTGCTTCCCATGTCTCGCCACCGTCTGAACTTCTGCGAATTGCTCCGGAAGCTGTAGCGGCAAGCACTATATCTTCGTCCATATTAGTATGATCTACTACGATATTCCACACATAATCAAACGCACTCCATGATTGAGGAGTATTGCTTACTGTTGACCCAAGTAAAAGCCAGGTATCTCCGTTATCTGTAGATTTGTAAACACCATCGCCACGCAAACCACCATAAACATTGAAGTATTCCCCCGAACCCATATACCAGATATGTTCTTTACCGGGGCGAATGTCCTGCACCAAACAGGAAGTAGATTTTAGCTGATCGGGACGAGTTTTCATATCCCATGTCTTGCCGTCATCTGTAGATTTCCAGATACCACCAGATACAGCACCTGCGAGTAGAATACTTGGGTTTTTAATATCTACAGATAAAGCACGGGATCTGCCACCAACATTTATCGGACCTCTCGGACTCCAGTTTGTTGATAATGGTTGGTAGTCTTTCTTCTTTATATTTTTCATGGAGCCGGGGAGTTGCTGTGCAAAAGCCAGTTCCCGATGTTTTATGTCGGCTGGAATTCTTCCTGTATTTGGATCGGCGAGCCGCATATATTTCCATTCATCCCGCTCTTTGGTTAATACGGGACCTTGATCATCTTGCTGATCTTGTTTTATTTCAGTGGAAGAATTGAAGAGATAATACAATACCCAAAGAATCAAAAAGCCGACAATTATCAAAATAGCAAGTAACCATTTCTGAGACTTAGTAAGTTTTTTCATTTTTAACTCCATAATTATCTACGGCTGCCTCGCCGCTTAAAGAAATTCATCAAAGGTGCAATGTATGATTCATCTGTTCTGATCTTCACAACATCTACTTTGCTCCTGTTGAAAATATTTTTTAAAGTTGTTTGCTGCTCAACCCACCATTTATTATAATCATTTCGCACTTTCTGACTGGCAGTATCTATCCACTGCTCAGCACCAGATTCGGGATCAAGGGCGCGTATCAATCCAAGGTCTGGCATTTCTTCTTCTCTCTGGTCGTAGATCTGCATAGCTATAGTATCATGTTTTTTGGATGAAATCTTCAGGGCATCCTCGAAATCCTCACTCAGATAATCAGAAAGCACAAAGACGATGCTACGCTTTTTGATCACGTTCAAAAGATACCGCAGCGCATCTGTAATATTCGTTTTATTATTTTCAGGCTTAAATTCAATAAGCTCGCGAATTATTCTGAGGACGTGCTGCTTGCCTTTCTTGGGTGGGATGAATTTCTCGATCTTATCGCTAAAGAAAATCACTCCGATCTTATCATTATTTTGAAGCGAAGAAAAAGCGATAACGGCACACAGCTCGGTTATCAGTTCACGCTTGTACTGCTGCTTAGTTCCGAAAGACTCAGAGCCGGAGACATCTACAAGTAGTATTACCGTAAGCTCGCGTTCCTCCTCAAATACTTTAATATAGGGGTGGTGTAGCCGGGCAGTAACGTTCCAGTCAATCGTTCTTATGTCGTCGCCGTGCATATACTCCCGTACTTCGCTGAAAGCCATGCCTCTACCTTTGAAGGCACTTTGATACTCGCCCGAGAAGATATCTTTAGAAATTCTTCGGGTGCGTATCTCAATTTTTCTAACTTTTTTTATTAATTCTTTTGTGTCCATAATATATTATTAACGTTCCAAAAAAAACCAACATAATATCATTAATATTTAATTAATTCAATTACCAAATTTTTCAATTAATACTTTATTAATTTTAGATAATAGAGATTCATCTGGCTCGCCTATTAGTACAGAATCCCTATAATTATAGAAAAAAAACAAAATTTGATCCTCTTCATTTTTATTTAACAAACTCAAATCAAGCATTTTTCCATGATTTATATCGTTGGGTTCAAACTTTTGAAGCCCATTACCATATTCTCGACTATTATCTTCAAATATTTGTCTGGCTGTATCTGTAAGCAAATAAGCAAAAAGCATATCAATACTAATGTTTGAGAATAAAGAATGCTCAGTAGGGTATATACAATGAAAAGTGGTAAGGTTCGATATGTTAGCTTCATTTCTTACAAATCTCATTCCCTTACGATTAAATACAGAAACCCAGATAGGAGCAGGTGGTCTTTTTTCTAATGAATACCAAGGATTTCTATTTGCTGTTAAGTATCTTTTATTGATGTCATTGTTCTCACCTTTTTTCAAATATGATAACACATTTTCGTCTTTTTGATCAGTGGCATTTAGAAGATAAACATGACGGTCATTTGACAATAATACACGAAAATCATCATGGGTAAAAAAAGAGCTATTTACATCTTTTGCTTTACATATACATGGTAACAAATAGTTATCGGGAATATTATGTACTTTTGCTTTACTTTTTGAAAAAGTAAAATATTCATTTGCTCCAGTAGCTATACCACGAACTACTTTACCAAACTTGGTAAAAGGGACTAAATGTTTAAAACTTATTGAATTCTGCTTCTGATAATAGCTCCGCCATTTTATATTTGATTCTAATTGATAATGAAAAAATGTAGTTCCATTGTTCTTCATAATTGGATAGATACTGATCAGTGATTCCAATTTTTCAAGATCATCAAAACTTCTGATACTGCTAAATTGCACTGGTTGATCAATATCATCATTAGCACAAAGTAATATGCAAGTAGTTGTAAGGGCATCACCAAAGACATTTTCCATAAAGTCAACGACTATTATGTGTCTCAGGGTTTTGCTATTAATCAAAAACGTTTTAACTAACTTTCCATAATCAGAAT
>CAYQTZ010000174.1:6108-6419 GCA_964420565.1 uncultured Hyphomicrobiales bacterium | reverse complement strand
TCATAATTTCGAAATATCGTATAATCGTTGTTCGGAATTAATCTTAATAAAAGTTAATAAAAAACTGTCTCATCAACATACATTATCCGGTACATAAATTATATGTATGCTACCGACTTTTTTATTACTTCCCACAACACTTTTTGTATTTCTTTCCACTTCCACATGGGCATGGTTCATTTCTTCCTACTTTTTCTATTTTAATCTGTGGATAATAATCATTCCGATTCTCTTTATCGGCTTCAAAAATGAAATCAGATAGTTCACCCATCTTTGACAATTCTTCAGATATAAAATCTTTTACCTCATAA
>CAYQTZ010000174.1:0-6098 GCA_964420565.1 uncultured Hyphomicrobiales bacterium | reverse complement strand
TGCTCTTTTTAAATATTTTATGCTCCTCGTTAAACTCTGATTCTGAAATACAATCAGGTTTTTCCCAGCAATGTACAAAATTTGATACCCACAATTCTGAAGTAAAAAGAGTGATCACTTTTCCTTTTAACTTCCTTGAAATTCTAATGAAGTCGTCAAAGGTATCTTTAGAGATCAGATTGTATTGATACAAAAAATCATAAACATAAACACTACCCCAAAGTATAGCGTTCATCTCTGGTATATTATCATGAACTATACCTCCGCTAAGACTTGAAATAAATTTTTCAAATAGTTTTTCATCAACTTTGAAAAGTCCATTTACCGAGCGGCTTGATTCATTACTCTCTAACCAATACATCCGAATTTTATCATAGATTTTTCCACTAAGATAAAATTCAAATCCTTTTTCATACATATAACGAAGAAAATATCCTTCTAATATTAATAATGAGGATTTTTTTTTCTTAATCAATATTTCTTTTAATGCTTCAGTTTCTATTTGTGGTCTGAATATCCCCGTTTCTATGTATGAAAGCTGTTTATCCTTCATTACAATGTTAATTTCAGATAAATCAGAGGAGAAAGAAACCCTATCCATACTATCATTTTTTTCTTTATAAAATTCCTGCAAGATCATATAAAATTTACATAATTTCAAATCGTATTCGGCAAAACCAATTAAATTATCTGCATTACTAATAATCTCAAAGTTCTTTGTAATTACCTTATCCAATAATTCAGTATGTTGATAAAACAATATTTTCTTGAATGCTAACAAATATTGATCAATATCATGTAAAGGATTCTCAATAAAGTTTTCGAAAGATTGAGAAACCTTTGGTTTGTCTAAATGAAAACAAAAATAACTAATATGGAAGTCATTAAGATACTGAAAATATTCTTTGTAAAAATCTGGCTGTTTGTATTTCAGTATATCTATAAATTTAAATACCTTGTCAAAGTTCTTAGCAGAAGCGTTGTGCCCAATTGTTTCCAGAATCACTTCACCAACGTCATAGTCCTTAACAAAATCCTTTGGAAGTGGATTTGAAAAAAAATCACATGTTATATCAAATATCTGCAGAATGTTTTCCGTAGTGTATTTTTCCCAGAATTCTTTAGTTTTCATAATGCTTCCCATAAGAATATATGAATAAAAATTAAATAAATTTATTTCAAACTTCAATAATTCAGTAAAGTTTCACTGTGAAAATCGCCAGTGTTTATCTTCAATATTAATCAAAACCAATGAAACCCTCACAAACGTATATTTCGCAAAATTCATCCAACACACCTCCCCCCCTTGCCCCGACAGGTCGGTATCTACGACAAGATGAAGATTTTATCTATCGAAGGTATCGCTCTCTATCTCCATGCCCTTGTGGAGGGTTGGGGTGGGGTTTGCTTACTCTATCTCCCCATTATCATTACCCTTAACTGATGCTTTTCATTCTCTTTCTCAAAGTAATAAACTAATCCTTCATACAGCGAATACAGTATCCGTGACCTTTTAAAAAGTTATGCCTGTAAACATTTCTGCCATTGAATTTCATTTGTCTGTACCAAGCCGCACTTTGATATGATTCGTGTCCTGTTGATGTCCACCACTTCCCAGCTTCGCCTAATTCTTTGAATTCGCCGTCATTCCAATATCGCCAACCGCCAGGTAAAGCTGTAAAGCCGGTTTCATTTGTTGCACCTGTATTTGGCTCTTTCCAATGAACAGTCCCAATTTCTTTTAGTTTTCCACCTGCTTCAGCTTCTCCCCCAAGAAATGTTGTTAAAACAGTCCATTCTTCATCTGAAGGAACGTGCCAGCCCTCCGGACAGATATTTGGCTGGCTTGCGGCGTACCAATTATAAATTGCACCATAAGGGTGTTTATATGCTTCATTGTTATCATACCAGCAGTAACCGGGTGATTCAAGTTCGTTCCATTCTGTTGCGTCAGCTACCAATGGTATTGGTGTGCCGTCGTTATATCTGGTTACTTTCAGATTGACCGTCATCCATTTTTGCGATCCAATAGTAACTACGGGGTAAACATTGCCGTCAATGTCTATTACAGTTTCGCCGATAACTCCAGAGTACTCAAAAGTTACGCTGTCTATCTCACTAACTGGTATCATAAGAATATTGCCACCCGGCTGGTGGACATACATCGTATCCTGTGCTATTATTACTCCTGTAAAAACTAATAAGAATAATATCAAAATTATAACTTTTTTCATGATCATTAGCTCCTTTAAATACTATATTTTTACAAATATTTTAGAAATTACAGCTTCATTCATTATCACTCTGCAAACATATACGCCACTTTTGAGGGCAGAAATATCTAATCTCGACATATCATTGGCTGAGCCAGTTAATATTTGCTTCGATAATACCACTTTTCCTTCAATATCTAATATCTCTATCTTAGAGAATATAACAGATCCGAGCGAATGATCTATTATTATATATTCATTTGCAGGATTAGGGTAAATAGTCAGATCATCATTATTATTCTTACTAACAACTGAATTTGGTTTATCAAAAAGCAAATTGCGAATGTTCGCCAAAGAATAAGAAGATGAATTACCATCTTTTCGTTCTACTATCATATTCCCATTTGAAAAAGTAAGTTTTGCAATGTTCGGCAATTCATAAGACGTTAGAGTTTCGTTTTTTTGCTTTACAAAAAGGTATGTTTCCTGAGCTTGAAGCTCCCAAGAATTAGACAGCAGGAAAATAAATGCTATTAGCTTGATTATTGAATACCGAGTAACTATGGAAGACCACAGCCCCGTATCTTTAGAAATTCTGCTTAGCATATTAACTCCTAAGAATATATAACAACACAATTTATTAGATCGCTTTGTGTAAATTCATTTAAGTATTTCTATGTAAACCAATAGGGTATAAGATACTAATAATCCTAATATAATAAAATTAATTTTATTTAAGAAAAGGGCATACTTCTGTCATGTCAAGTTAATAAACAACAATCAAGAATGATTGTTCTACCCAAGAAACATACTTTCAGTAGATCAATCATACCTGACTGATTGACAATTAATATTTGACATGACATTTCCATATAAAGAAAAAAACTTTCAAGCTATTCAATACGACTATACCTACGGAAGATAATTATCTTGAAAACTTTGAGTATTCTGACTAAAGAGAACTTCTAACTATTTATTAAAAAAATTTATGTGAAATTTTTATTCATCAGCTAAAGATATATCGCTGAATGCATAAAGCTCGCCGTTTGGCATTCTGTACTGAAATCTGAAAGTAACATCAGCGAAATCGAATGCGGCTTCTTTCTGGATTATTTTCCCAGCTTTATCAATTTTAGCACACATCACAGTATCAAAAGGTCTTTTGTCAGAACTGATGAAATTAAACACATAGATGCCATTTTGGTTCTGCTGGCCGGTAACTATTTCAACAAAACTCATATTGTGATAATCTTTATGATAAAAGCCATATTTGGGAACTCTTCCAGAGCTATTGTCCTTTTCCATAATTTTTTTCTCTAATTTGGACAGCACTATACCATCATATAATGCTTCGACTATACTTTCGAACTCTTCGTCCTGGTTTTCTTGCCGCCAGCTTATATGAGTCTCTTCGAATATAGTAAGAAGTGATATTAATGAATCACGAAAATTCTTCATTAGATTATTTGCGTTTGAATGCCACACTTTTTTCTACTCCCGAATATCTTCTAATATTAATAATTTCTTTCTATCACAAAACTACGAAAAAAGGCGGAATGCAAATAATTTAATAATGATGAAACTCAATATAATTTAAAAATAACTTCTATATTCTATTCCTTACTGTCTTTTTCGTCAAGTATAACATCTTTATTTTTAAGCCAGAAGCAAATATCGTCAAAGTCCTCGTCTGTTATAGACCAACGCTGACGCAATTCGGAAATAATATCTTTTTCGCTGGAGTGATAATTTTTATCGGCTACCACTATCCTTAATATTTCAAGCAGTATGGAAGTTTTACTAATATAGGAACTTGGCTCGAGTTCTTCCATTATCTGCGAAAAATCTTTACCCTGCAATTTATAATCATCTAACCCGAGTTTTTTCTGATAAGTATTGATTATATCTTTTTCGGCTTTGACAGATTTCTGGTCTGCTTCGGCTACCAAAACAGCAAGTTCTAACAAGTTTTCTTTTTCTTCTCTATTTAATACATATTCATACATAATAATTATTAGTTATAGTTAAACAATCATTGTAATGCAATATAATAAAAAATGCAACAAATACTCTATTTATTTGAATCTATCATTTATCAAGTTTATTAAGACAATACTGATCAAAGAAAATTTTTCTATGAAGACAATTTTTCCTATTTCTTTCACTTTCATTTCTTATCTTTGCTTAATGTAAAAAATAAGATATGAATTTTGGAAACTTTGATCATCATACTAAGATTTTTACTTGGCATTGGCGTTTTGCTGGGTATTTCATTTCTATTTAGTAACAACAAAAAATTTATTAACTGGGGATTAGTTGGCAAAGGTCTTATAATACAAATAGTTATTGCTTTTGCTCTTATTAAAGTGCCAATACTGTTTGATGTTTTTGATGCTATCGCTTCTATTTTTGTAGTAATTTTCAACTTTTCTAATAAGGGCACAGAATTCCTGTTTGGGGCATTAGCTTATGATGAAGAAACGTTTGGTTTTATCTTTGCTTTCAGAATTTTACCGCCTATCATATTCTTATCTGCATTGTTTTCTTTATTATATTATTTAAATATTTTGCCATTCATTATACGTTCTATTGCTGGTATGCTAAAAAGAACCTTTGGAGTTACAAGTGCCGAAAGTCTTGCAACAGCGTCAAATATTTTTCTCGGGCATACAGAATCACCACTGTTGATCAAACCATACCTGAGTTCCATGTCGCCATCTGAACTCCATTGTGTAGTAACTGGTGGATTAGCTACAATATCCGGAGCTGTACTTTCCGCTAATGTAGGTTTGTTGGGAGGCAGCGATCCGGTTTTACAGCAATATTATGCCACCCATTTCCTTACTGCATCAATTATCTCTGCGCCCGCAGCTATTGTTGCGTCCAAAATATTATTCCCTGAAACAGAGATAATAGACCCAGATAAAATAGCCAAAATCCAACCCCGAAAAGCTGAAAATGCCTTAGATGCTATAGCTAACGGAACATTCGACGGGCTTAAGCTGGCAGTGAACGTTGCGGCTATGCTTCTGGTATTTGTAAGTTTGATTGCGCTTGTTAACTATCTACTTGGTGATATTATAGGTGATTCGACCGGTATCAATAATTTGCTGGGAGAGAATGTAAGTTTGGAGTATATATTCGGCATTGCTTTTTCACCTGTTGCGTGGATAATTGGTATTGATGCCGAAGATATCTTCACTGTCGGGAGATTGCTTGGCGAAAAGACTGCCATCAATGAATTTTATGCATATATTTCTATGAACAATCTAATAAGCGATGGCATACTTACAAACCAGAGATCAATTCTGATCAGCTCTTATGCCCTATGTGGATTTGCAAATTTTGGTTCTATCGGCATCATGCTCGGAGCTATTACAACGTTAGCACCTGAACGCAAGGGCGAAATAGCTGGTATGGCTATCAGAGCTTTATTGGGCGGCACCATTGCCTGTCTGATGACCGGGTGCGTAGCTGGCTTACTGGATATATTATAAATATACTACTCCCGACTCCGGAACATTATATGAGAAAATTTCAAGGATTGATAATCAAGTAAAGATTTTACTATATTCAGCGTAAGAGTATGACTATATAAAACTTTCCCTTTCACGACAGGACTGGATACAAGCATTAGTTAGAGCGGGATTATTATCTACTCAGGTTGTTTCCATAAAAAAAGTGCCGCATTTCGAAATATTCAAAATATGGCACTTCAGTATTATTATTTATTTAGCTAATTACTTTTGTTGAGCTTCTTTATGCTGGGCATCAACAACTGTGATGGCAGCCATATCGAGTATCTCGTTTATCTCAGAACCGCGTTGCAATACATGCACTGCTTTGTTCAAACCGCCAAGCACCGGACCTATAAGATGAGCTTCG
>CAYQTZ010000173.1:2703-6450 GCA_964420565.1 uncultured Hyphomicrobiales bacterium | reverse complement strand
ATTGAAACAAAAAGTTAATCTAAGTTAAAAGCTGCAATTTTAATATATTTTTATTAAAATAATGTTAAGTTTGTAATAAATGCTAATAATTAATTTAAGCACAATATGAAACACACGGATATTCTGGTTATTGGTTCTGGGCTGGCAGGCGCAATCTCTGCTTATGTTGCAGCCGAAAATGGCAGAAAAGTTACAATGGTTACTAAGACAGAAACTCTATTGAGCGGCAACACACCTTATGCCCAAGGAGGAATAATTTACAAAGGCATAAGCGATACACCCGAAAAGTTAAAATCTGATATCTTGCTTGCAGGCGACGGACAATGCCGCGAGGTTGCTGTTGACCAACTAACACAAATGGGTCCCTCATTAGTAAAAGACCTGCTAATAGACGACTTTAGCGTAGATTTCGATAGATTCGATAAAGACCATCTTTATCTAACTGCCGAAGGGGCGCATTCCGAACCAAGAATTATTCATTACAAAGATAACACGGGCGAGGAAATTATCAGGTCAGTGCTCAAAAAAGTGCAGGAGCATAAAAATATTGAAACACTAACAAACCATACAGTCGTGGATTTGCTCACATTGCCTCACCATTCAAAAAACACATTGGATATTTACGAAAAGCCGGCATGCTTTGGAGTTTTTATACTCGATAATACTAAAGGGCGGGTTTACCCCATATATGCATCGCAGACTATACTTGCTACCGGCGGTTTGGGGCAAATATTCCGCCACACAACAAACCCACGCGAATCCACAGGAGATGGAGTGGCTATTGCATGGCGGGCAGGTGCCAGATGCTTCAATCTTCAATATGTGCAATTTCATCCTACCACATTATATAATCAAAGAGACCGTTTCCTGATATCTGAGTCTATGCGCGGAGAGGGCGGTATCCTTTTCGATAAAAACGGCGATAACTTTATGAAGAAATTTCACAAGCAGGGTTCGCTTGCACCCAGAGACATTGTGGCGCGCGGCATTCACCAAACTATGTTAGAAACAGATCATCCCTGTGTTTATCTCGATATTTCTTTCCGCGATTCCGAATGGATACGCCACCGCTTTCCAACTATATACAAGCATTGTATGAAAGCTGGAGTGGATATTACAACAGAGCCAATCCCAGTCGTTCCTGCCGCACATTACTCTTGTGGTGGGGTTGGTGTCAGTTTGCGTGGCAGAACTTCGCTGCGTCGCTTATATGCCGTTGGGGAAGTATCCTGCACTGGAGTGCATGGCGCTAATCGTCTCGCTTCGACATCTCTGCTCGAAAGTGTAGTCTGGGGTTATACTGCCGGCGAGGATGCTGCTGCGGCTTCACTCAAGGATGATTATTTCCCGGATATTTATGATTGGATTGATGGTACTGAAGAAACCGATCCAGCTTTGATTTCACAAGATTGGATGAATATTAAAAATACTATGTGGAACTATGTTGGCTTAGTAAGGACACGCCCAAGAATGTTGCGGGCAAGCACTATACTCAGGCATCTGCAATCAGAAATTGAACAGTTTTATCAAAAAGTTAAGCTAACGAAACAAGTACTTCAACTTAGAAACGGGGTGCAAACTGCTATTGCCGTTACCAATGCTACATTAGAAGCTAAAGTAAGCAAGGGTGCCCATTATATTCACGAAGATTGAGCTAAGGGTTTATCCTATGCCAAAAAAAAATAATGTTGAAAAAAGAGCTTACCTGCTGATATTTGTTATCGGTATTCTTCTTTTTCTTCCATATCTCGGAACTGTTCATCTCTTCGATTGGGATGAGATAAACTTTGCCGAAGCTGCCCGCGAAATGATAGTAACGGGCGATTATCTGACAGTAAGAATAGATTACAAACCATTCCACGAAAAACCACCTTTATTTATACAAATGCAGGCAGCTTCCATGCTGGTCTTTGGGGTTAACGAATTTGCGGCTCGACTGCCTAATGCTGTTATTGGTATAATATCGTTACTTGTTATCTATCATATTGGAAAAAAATTATTTGATTATAAATTCGGTTTGCTGTGGGTGTTGGCTTATGTTGGTTCGATATTGCCAAATTTTTACTTTAAAACCGGAATTATTGACCCTACTTTCAATCTCTTTATGTTCCTTAGTATTTATTATATATTCAGATTTTACAGCGAAGGTTACTCTGAAACTTTTGACAAGGGTTATCATATACGTTATGCCGGTATAGCAGGGATTTTCGTTATGCTGGCTATAATGACCAAGGGGCCTGTTGGCTATCTGCTGCCAGCTCTCGTTTGGTCCACATTCTGGTTTTTACGCCGCAGGATAATCAAGTTTCCAGTTAGGGCATTTCTGTATTTTTCATTGATAGCTGCTATAATTCCTGTTACATGGTATATACTTGTACTTGTATTCAGTGGGGGAGAAATTTTAGAAGATTTTATTTCTTATCATTTGCGGCTTCTTTCAACAGAAGATGCCGGGCATGGAGGACCAATATATTATCACTTCCTTGTTCTGCTTTTTGGTTGTTTCCCTGCATCAGTTATAATGCTTCGCAGCTTTAGTAATTATCAGGGCGATAATTCCAAACAAAGCATTTTTAAATGGCTGATGATAATATTACTAAGCGTGGTACTGATAGTATTTTCAATAGTAAGCACTAAGATAGTACATTATTCCTCGCTGGCATATTTCCCTATAACATTTCTTGCTGCCTATGCTGTGCATAGAATTTACTATGGAGATTTATCTGCTAAAAGATCCACTATCTGGCTTATTGGGATATTTGGAGCTATCTGGGGCATCATCCTGACAGGATTGCCTTTGATTCTTATTAATGCAGAGTGGATAATACCGAAAATCAGCGATGCATTTACAAGAGAGATACTTAAAACTCCAGTTCATTGGGGAGGATTTGAATATTTTACAGGAATATTCTACTTAGTAGTTATTATTATTTCTATACTATTAATTGCCAAAAAGAAATTTATTGAGGGATACACTGCTCTTTTCGGCGGCACAGCTATAGTGATGTTTGCTTTTCTGCCTTTGGTAGCAACAAAAATTGAACACTATACTCAGGGAACAGCTATTGAATTCTATAAGTCCGTTCGGGATAAGAAGGCATATATACATATTCTCGACATTGGAAATTATAAATATGGACATTTGTTTTACGCCAAAAAGCAACCTGAGCTGTCTTCTACTTATAATGATAATATCCCCAAAACCAACCTCAAGGATTGGCTTTTAAAAGGCAACATAGACCATCCTGCATATTTCGTTACAAAGAATACCCGTGCTGATGATTATCTATCTATCCCCGGTATAGAATTGCTCTACGAAAAAAATGGATTTACCTTCTTATACAGAGAGCATCATTCACCAGAAAGCACGGAGCCTTCTGATGAATAACAATGATCATTTTACTTCTTTTTAACTACTCTGAATCCCCAATTAAAATTGAATAATGTAGGAGAGGCACTAAATCTGACCCAACTATTACAAAGGTCTGGATTATTAATGAATGAACCACCACGCAGCACTTTCTCAATTTCTTCGTCAGAGCCAGTGGGGTTTGTGCCTGGACTTTCTGAATAATAATTTGTGGCGTACCAATCCCAGCACCATTCATAAACATTTCCGTGCATATCGTAAAGCCCAAAAGTATTTGGCTGTTTTTGAGCTACTTCGTGAATGTCGTTATCCGAATTTTCGTTGGTCCAGCCCATTTCATCTATGTTTCCAGTTCCACTAAAATCTCCTGAAGATCC
>CAYQTZ010000173.1:0-2693 GCA_964420565.1 uncultured Hyphomicrobiales bacterium | reverse complement strand
TGCTCTGCATGAGTATTCCCACTCAGCTTCAGTGGGTAATCTCCAACCGTTTTTAGAGAAATCGCAAGAGACATTTTCTCCATTTATTGTATAGCATTTTTCTAAATCCTCCATATCAGAAAGCCGGTTGCAGAACTCTACAGCTCTATGCCATGTAACCTGCTGAACGGGTTTGTCGTCGCCGAGGTACTCTATTTTACTTGGGTTCGAACCGCCCATTACTTTTTTCCACTGAGCTTGGGTTATCTCAGTTGTGGACATATAAAAATCAAAATCAATTATTACACTGTGAGCTGGCGATACATCCCAAGGGTCATCAACATCTTTGCCCATAATGAATGTGCCGGCGGGAATTTCGGCAACACTTAGTAATGTTTCCACAATGTCTATATTCAAATATTTCCTGTTACTTTCCAAATCATTTATAACCACCCAGACATCCCCTGTTTTTGCGGTCATTGGCACTTCCACTGTTATCTTTGTATCCGTCCAGTTAGTATAAGTGGATGCTTGGATATCTCCGAACATCACATAAGAATCTCCCTGTGAAATGCCAAAATTCTTTCCAAAGATATTCAGCAGATTCCCCGGTTGGATAGTTCTCTGGCTTAGATTGTTTATAAAAGGCACTGTGCCATCTTCAGCTATAGTAAGTAATACAGAATTTGATTTCTTAGTGCCTGCCACTACTATTACCTGACCCGTCTGTGTTTCTGGTGGAATAGTGAAAACTATTAGTTCATCTGCCCAGCTTTTATAGTATTGTTCGTCTATTCTACTGCCATTAATTTCAACATAATTATCATTGGACATCTGTCCAAAATTTGTACCAATAATTGAGACATCAAATCCAACACTTGTTGTGGAGGGTTGTAACTTTACAATTTGTGGTAAAGAGCCACCGTTGGTTGTGCTATTATCAGAACAACCACAAATGAGTAATAAAAATACGAATAGAAAACATGATAGTACATTTTTTAACATTATAAGCTCCGATAATAATTTAAGAAAACAATTCCTTATTAGCATCAATACTTCCGAAGAGATAAAAATCCTCGGAAGGTTCATCAAAAAAGACTAATTACACATATCTCTAATACCTTTCGAAAGACATTTTTATCAATTTCTTCTGAGTCTCTGTATGAATTTTCATTGAGCCGGTAGCAGTAGCGGCGCTTTCTGGCCTTCCTGCATATCTTAGATGTTGTTTGCCGTTTAGAATTTCCTCAATTCTGTAGCGAAGGTGATCCCATGCACCCTGATTCTTTGGCTCTTCCTGCACCCACACAATCTCTTTTGCATTTTTATATTTGCTTAATGCTTCCGAAAGATGTTCCTTATGCAGAGGATATATCTGCTCAATTCTGATAATCGATACATTATCAATTTTTTTAGATCCCATATATTGCTTTAATTCATGATATAGCTTACCAGTGCAAAGCAGGACACGCTTTACTTCAGAGGGAATTTTAATGGCTTCTGTATCAAGTATCTCATGGAAGCTGTCCTCTGTTAAATCCTTAGCCGAAGAAACCGCTGCGGGTAATCGCAGCATACTCTTCGGAGTCATTAGTATCAACGGCTTGCGGAAAGGCATAGCTGTCTGCCTGCGTAGAATATGAAAATACTGAGCAGGCGTAGAAAGATTAGCCACTATCATATTTTCTTCCGCACATAACTGAAGGTATCGTTCTAATCTGGCGCTGGAATGCTCGCTGCCCTGTCCGTCATAGCTATGCGGAAGTAAAAGAACTATATTCGATGTCTGCCCCCATTTGGTCTCGGCGCAGGCGAGGAACTGGTCAATCATAGTAATAGCATTGTTCGCAAAGTCGCCGAACTGAGCTTCCCAGAGCGTTAAACTGGTGTCGGCTACAACACTATAGCCATATTCATAGCCAAGCACTGCCATCTCTGACAGAGGGCTGTCGAAAATGCGTAGCTTTGCCTGGTTATTGCTAATATTATTTAAAGGTGTATAATTCTCTTCGGTGTCTATGTCAGTCAGCACGGCGTGTCGCTGGCTGAAGGTGCCTCTGCGGCTATCCTGACCTGTAAAACGGATCTCTTTGCCATGCAGCAGTATGGAAGCAAATGATAGTGCCTCTGCCATAGCCCAGTCAATAGCTGGCTTGGATGAATTAACCATCTGAAACCGTTTTTCAAATAAAGATTTAACTTTGGGATTAGGCTTAAAAACAGTCTCATGTGGCAACGTAGTAATGCCTTTAGTAATTTTTTCCAAAGTTTCTTCACTAATTGCTGTCGAATAATGCTCAAATATTGCACCCTGTTTATATTTTATAACAATGCTTATAGCTTTCCGTGTTCTGTCTCGCTGCTGGAATACTTCATATAGTTTTTCCTGAATTTGTCTGTTAAAGCTAATTGCTTCTTCTTCGTCAACAACTTTTTCTTTTAGTAGTTGATCTTTATATATCTTCGCTACGGGTATCATTTTCTTAATTTTCTTGTAGAGCAGAGGTTGTGTATAAGTCGGTTCATCGCCTTCGTTATGACCATATTTTCTATAGCTGAGCATATCAATTATCACGTCGCTATGGAATTTTTCACGGTATTGATAAGCAAAAGCGGCGGCGGTAACGACTGCCTCCGGGTCATTTCCGTTTACATGGATAATAGGTACCTGTATCATTTTTGCAATATCAGTAGCATAAACAGTAGAGCGTGCA
>CAYQTZ010000172.1:0-6500 GCA_964420565.1 uncultured Hyphomicrobiales bacterium | reverse complement strand
CAAACGGAAATTTGTCATCATTAAATACTGCTTCAGTAATAAATTATTCGAACACAGCAACTATTTCAAATCTACCCACAGCAGTTGCTGGAAAGTTCCTTTATATAATAAATACTTCTGGCGAGACTATAAGTGTAAATGGAGGAACAGATAATCTGGCTGATGATAAAGTCATCATCCTTTTAAGCGATGGTACAAACTGGTACACAGTAAGTATTAGTCCGTAGAGCAATATGGTAAAATATTTATATTCATCCGATGACTGGCAGTCATCGGATGAATGAAGAAAGGTAAAACATAGTTATTACTTTGGTGTGAATTGCTTTACTTCGAAATCTCATTCAGACTGATAATGCTATAAATCTAATATGATTAATAATGCAGAGTTCAATTCATCTATTTGATTGCTCTGCAGTTTCCCTATTACTTTAATTATTCGTTTTTTATCAATGACTCGCATTTGTTCGCAGAGTACCACTGAATCTTTGCTCAAGCAAGTACCTTCACAAGGGATGAATACATGAGAAGGAAGGATTGCCTTTCTGATCCTTGATGTAAATGGTGCAATTATGGTATGTGGGCTGCTTATATTTGCTTTGTCTGTTTGGATAATTACCGCTGGCCTTATTCCTGCCTGCTCAGTTCCTATAACTGGATTGAGGTCTGTTAGTACAATATCACCCCTATAAACATCTACCATTTAATTTTACCCTCAACAAGCAGCTCTTCATATTCATTTAGCTGAGAAAGATATTGCCCCATATCAGATTCAACCAATGATGGATCAATATTGTCATTACTCTTTATTTTGTATTTTATATATATAAAATCAATGAAGTTCTGCACTTCATAAAGCAAATCCTCTGGCAAAGAGTTGATCTTGGCTATAGTAGTTTCATTCAAATTCATGTTTGCCCTTCAATTTTATAATTAGAACGAATAAAAATAATTATTATTTTTACACTTCATCAGAATGGTATTAGACAGTTACTTTAAAATTAATGTGATCTATATATTAAAACTTGTTTAAAAAAGAATTGGAATATTTGGATATTATTGTTATCTTGGATTGTATCTAATGATTTATTATTGAAGAGTTTTATAGATATTTATTTATCATATATGATTTTAAAATGAAATACATATTTTTAATAATGTTTCTTCTCCCCACCTCTCTCTGGTCTCAATACCAGATCAGTAGCAGCGTTTTCGGTGCAGGTAAAAGTATTTCCGGTGGTGAATATATGCTTTCCGGCTCTGCTTTCCAGCCACATGCCGCAAAGATATCAGGTGGCGATTACAAAATGAACGCCGGTTTCTGGTACCGCTATTACCAGCAAAATGTTGTTGATGAAGTGTGGGTGAGCGAAAACTACTGCCTTACATGCCCAAATGCGGGCAAAGCATGGTATTACAATGCTTATGATAATATGACTCCTGCTATGGCATTTTTGGAGCTTGGTGGCACTGTGCATACTGACGGCGTTGAGACATCAGAAAATCTGGTCTTGACCGATTACACATTTACTATAGGTAATGGAGATTTAATTGTTGATGGACAAATAAGTGGCGATGGCTACATTGAGACCCAAGGTAACGGCTACCTTGTGCAAACTACATCTGGAACAGAAACTTCATTTCCCGTGGGATATAACGGCAAGAAGTATGAAGTTGTAATTTACTGGGAAGGTGCTGCTGGAGAAGAGCAGGTAAAAGTTAGGGTTAATAGCGATAGGACTGCTGGCTTAAGCTCGCTTTCCGGTAACCTCTGGTATATAGAAGGTCCCTCTGAGAAAAACGCCACTGTTACATTGAAGTTCCCTGAATCTTTATTCCCGGATGGCTTTCCTACGGACAAGTTCTTACTGAATCAAGGTCAGAATGGTTGGATAGAGCATGAGTATCCATCTGGCTATTCGGTTGAGCTGGTTGATGGCTATTATGTCGTTACGATAACAGGGGTAAATGAGTTCTAAAAATTCGGAGTTTAGATAGAGTTTGATGAGTTACGCGAAACCAACTTATGTTGCCCAATCTTTTTAACTCATTAATTTTCGTGCTGAAGTCTGGCTTTCTGAATTCACAATTCCTTACTTGATAAAAAAACTTTGGAGTAAAAAGTATATATTATTATGGTAAACACTCCCTGACCCCTTCTTAAAAGATGGAGATTTTTATCTTACTTCCCCGCTTAGTAAGAGGGGATCGAGGGGTGTTTATGAAAAAATATATCATTCATCCGATGACCTGGAAGCCATCGGATGAAAAATCAATCCATATTATTTCTTTGTATATTTATCCAAAAAGCCAAAGAACTCGCTGCTCCAGATAATGAATTCCTGCGGTTTGGCTATGAAATGTGTCTCGTCAGGAAATACTAGAAGCTTCGAGGGTATCCCTTTTACCTGAGCTACTGTGAATGCTTCTAAGCTCTGTGTGTATGGCACTCGGAAATCATTCTCTCCGGTAGAGATCAATATAGGAGTATCCCAATTTTGAGCATATTTATGAGCTGAATGCTTCTCGTAGAACGCTTTGTTCTTTGCTTTCCAGTATGGACCACCGTTTTCCCAGTTCGGGAACCAAAGCTCTTCTGTAGAACCATACATACTCTCCATATTGAATACACCACAATGGGCTATAAATGCTTTGAATCTGCCTTCATGGTTTCCAGCCAGCCAGAAAGCTGCATACCCGCCAGCACTTGCTCCCACTGCACATAATCCGTCGTTGTCCACATAATCTTCTTTGGCTAATTCATCTGTTGCAGCAAGAATATCCTGCATCGGTTTGCCGCCCCAATCGCCGCTTATGGCATCGTTCCAATCCTGCCCAAAACCAGGCAGACCACGACGATTCGGTAGCAAAACTATATAGTCTTGTGATGCCATTAAGTAATAGTTCCAGCGATAATGGAATTTCTGCCCTATCATTGACTGAGGTCCACCCTGCAGATATGTGATCATTGGATATTTTTTGTTTTCATCAAAATTCGGAGGATAAAGCACCCAGCACATCACTTTTGCACCGTCTGTGCTTGTGATCCATCTTTCTTCTATTTTTATATTGTTCAGGTTTTCAAGTCTTTCCTTGTTCATTTCGGTTAGCTGTAATGGCTCCGAACCATCTGCATTTATTCTCCAAATATCAGTTGGATGCTGCATATCTTCTCTTCCGAACACAAGATATTTGCCGTCTGATGTAACTCCAAGTCCCCCGTTGTCATTAGTCCATTCATCAGTCAGCTTTTTTAATACCAGAGAGGCAATGTCAATGCTGAATAGATGATAGCAGCCGGAATCTGTGGCATTGAAATATACTGTTTTGCTATCTGGGGACCATACTGCTCCTCCAGCCCATTGGTCGAGCATTTTTGAAAGCTCGGATATCTCTTTTGTGCTTCTGTCATAAAGCATAAGTCTATGCCTATCAGATTCAAAGCCGGGACGTTCCATGCTGTTGAAGAGCAGCCATTTGCCATCGGGGGAGTAAAGAGGTTCAAGATCGAAACCCATCATGCCCTCAGTAGCGTTGATAGTTTTTCCTGTTTCTATATCAACGATATAAATATCAGCATTTGTCCATTCTACGAATTCTTTGCCCCAGCTCTTCTTGGCGGCGTAGGCAATTTCTTTGGAGTCTGGCGACCATGCTATCTGCTCAACTCCACCAAAAGGTGCGAGAGGGACATCATACGGCTCATCCTTGGTTAGGTCCTTATGTTCGCCGCCATCCGCCGGGATAATGAACAGATGGCTGAAATTTTCATCAATCCAATGATCCCAATGCCTTACGGGAACGCTTTCGTAAATTCTCACATTTGCTTCGGGATAGTCGGGATACATATCTTTAGGGGTATCCTTCATTTTTACATCAGCAGTGAATGAGAAGTATTTGCCATCAGGCGACCATGACAGATTTGATACGCCTCCATCAATATATGTGATCTGTCTTGATTTTGTTTTGGGGAAATCCATCGTAAAAATTTGATAGCCGTCCTTTTCTTTATTTGAAAGGAATGCGATTTTCGTGCCGTCTGGAGACCATCTGGCATTTGAGTTAGATGCATTGTAGTTGGTAAGCTGTTTGATCTCAGAACCATCAATAGATACTACGTAAAGATCGCTATAGACCTTATTATCTGCAATAGATGGCTTGGAGACTCTGAATAATACCCATTGACCATCTGGCGATACCTGCGGATCAGAGACTCTGTCCATTGACATCAGATCCACTGCCGTAAAATTATGCTTTCCTTTGATCTCTGTAACTGCTTCTTTTCTTTCTCCAGTCATGTCTCTATCTTCTTTGTTTGAACAACTGATAATAAAAAATACTAAAAACACTAATGATAAAACACTAATATGCTTTTTCATCATAACTCCTTTAAATATTTAAAAAATAAATTTATTTATCGATAATAAAGTGAATACTATTCTTTTAATTTTTTCCCACAATGGGGACAGTATTTATATTCTTCTGTTTCTTTTTTATGCTTTTCTTTTTCTTTACTGAGCTCTTCCATGAACCCCATACTTATAATACCAGTAGGGATAGCAACGAGCCCTATTCCAAAGAGAGCTGTTACCGCTGCCAATATCTGCCCCGCAGGTGTGATCGGGAAAACATCCCCATAGCCGATAGTTGTCAGAGTTGCTACAGCCCACCATAGAGAGGCAAAAATATTCGGGAATTTATCTGGCTGCACTTCCTCTTCAATGTGAAACATAACAGAAGCAGACATTAGAAGCAATATTAGTGAAGCAAAAACAGTAATAAATAATTCCTCCTTTTTTTCTTTTAAAACATTGACCACTAATCTCATAGATGAAGAATAATGAGCCAATTTGAAAACCCTGAATAGTCTCATTAAACGCAGGATACGCAACATACGCATATCAAATTTCATTGCTAATGGCAGATAGAAGGGCAGAATAGCGAGGAAATCCGTTATACCAAAAAGTGAGAATATATATTTCATTCGACTGCGAAATTTTGACTTGGCAGGATATACAATATCTGCTATCCAGATTCTGATCAGATACTCTATAGTAAAAACTACAACAGAGAATAATTCAAATATATCAAATAAAGACTTATTGCTTCTATAAACCGGATCATAAGATTCAAGAGTGATCATGATGATATTCAGAATTATCAAACCGGTGATAAAATAATCATCAATATAATAGAGCCAACCCTTTTTGCCACGTTCATTGTGGAATACATCACTAACTCTGATCTTCAGTTCCTGATATTTGCTCATATATCTTTATTCATTTGTATGAAAAAATATGTTACAAAATAAAAAAACCGAACTTCAAATAAAAATCAAAGTCCGGTTTTTCAACTTAATCTCAATCAAATATTAAAATGGATATGTGATGCCAGCCCATAAGGAGACGTAACCAGAGCTGTTTCCTTCAGTTAATACTGTAGTATATTTTATAGATGCATTTAAATAGAAGTCGTCCTGGCCGAAAGGAATTATTGCACCAATCAAAGGAGAGACTGCAAAATATGAATCATCAACTAAAACCGTTCTATAAGAATGATTATTTACTTCCATTTTCATCATATGTACACCAAGCTCCAAACCACCATAGGGACGAAAATCTTTTGTAGCTGAGAAATAGTAATGCCCTGCTAATTGAATAGGTATGGAATAATAATTATAATCTTCGTATGTTTCATTTAGCTGAGACCATTGAATAAAACCAATAGATGCCAGAGCAGTGATTTCCTCAGTTACTCTATACTCGAATGATCCTAAAGCGCCAAAACTTGTGCTCCAGAAATCTGACCAATCGCCCATAGGCAATGCCAAACCAAGCTGCAATGTGGCTGCCATATCAAAATTCTTTACTGCTTCTGCTTTAGAATTCTCAGTAACCAATAAAAAAGCAATAGCAAATGTCAAAATAATTGCAGAGATCTTTCTCATCTTAAACCCTTCCGATTATGTTTTCAAAAATATTCATCAGTTCAAAAAAATACTAATATAAGAAGATATAATGCAAAAAAGCAAATCAAAACCAAAGATCATTGCAAAAGTCCAAAAACTGATCCCTCCCCGACCCTCCCTTAATTTTAAGGGAGGGAGTAACCTATTGAAATATAATGTTTTAACCTCCCCCTCTTGCAAAGCGAAAAACCATTAGTGAACATATAGCACATAAAGATCTGTCATTATACCAAGAGTAATATGTATCAAAAAGCCATACCAAATAGATTTTGTCCGCACCGCCAGAATACCCAAAGCTACGCCAAAAACAATAGAACCCATAGTTTCGCCATCAGGCTTACCTATATGAATAAGGCAAGATGAAATAGTTTGTATTAGTATTGCATTAAATAAACCGACTCGCTTTTCAAGACCGAAAATCAGAAAGCCGCGGAAGAAAAATTCCCAGGCTATATAATAGAAAATTACATAAGCCATCTCATACCATAAAACGAGGTCGGGCCTTTGGTGGAGTATCTTTGCCAAGGGGTATTCT
>CAYQTZ010000171.1:0-6528 GCA_964420565.1 uncultured Hyphomicrobiales bacterium | reverse complement strand
TTCTTCAATTCTTTAATTCTGACTTCTATGCCCCATTTTTTCTCATACTTGAGTATTATCTTTATACTGGTCTATATATCTTTTTATGTGCAAGAACTATTTAGTGAATATAATCCTTACTTTATTCAGATCAGCTTTCCCATAAGTATTTGCATATTCACTCATGTCAAGGAAGTCTATGCCTCCAACCATCAAATAAAAGGATTCTACATTTGAAGAATTAAATGCTTCGGTAATCTCGTAGATCAAACTATCTTTATCTTCTGAAACGAAAGTCAATGGAACATCTTTGAAACTCATATATGATTCAGCGGAATCGAGCCATGCACCATCAAGCCAGTTCCAATTATCAATCTGAACTACATCAAAACTGATGATCTTCTGACAGCCTACAGATGGGGATTGGGCATTAAATCTAAAGATATAATGATCGTTCATTAAACAATTGGTACTATGAGGGTTACCAGGAGATGTGTCGAGATCAAGAAAAAAGCTGGTGCCTGACCACCCTATATCTTTTAAGATATTGGCACCATTTGAGTTAGCATTACTATAGGAATATATCCTTCCATTTGTTAATTCTGGTCTCAGATCAATTATTTTCATGCCTTTCAGCAGATTATCGTCATCGCCTGAGTCTATTGTAGTATATCCATCCCCAATGGTGATCTCGCCATCAGTAAGTGGTATATAATTATTCTGTTTGGCTTTACCAGATGGTGAATTAATGCTTATGATTATCTTCTTATTTGTAGCGTCTATATTATGTGTAGCTTCTGCCCAGCTACCATTTGCGTAGATCAGTCCTTTGACATTTTCGGAAGTCCAGCTATTATCATCTAATTTCGATTGGCTATAATTAATAACTATCTGTATGGGAGCGTTAAAAGATGCCTGTCCTGAAATCTTGATATTGTAAGTATTATTCCCCAGTATCATCTTGTCAATAGTCATTGCTGGTGGCTTCGTATTCTTTTCAACTTTGAATGTTGCATCCTCGCTCAAAGCTCCGCCGGGTATGATTATCTGTATGTCATTGTCTTTTGAGAGAATTGTCTCGGTAGTCGAAGGGGAAACAGTTATGTCTATCAGAACATCGTCGCTGGGATTGATTATCTTATCAATCTCGTCGCAGGCATAAAATGATATGCCTGCTAATGATATACATATCATAGCCAAAAGCTTTTTCATATTTCTCTCTCTCTCTCAAGTAAATTAAGAAATTTGTTTATTTCTGGAACGTAAGAGTCATTGCCAGTGGTTTATCCGTTTTCCATGTATATGATTCGAGCTGGTTAATATATATGACCTCATCTTTGTGATTCTTGTTCGTTAATTCGTAATAAATCATAGTTATCTTTTCATCGAAATGCTTGTTATCCTCCGATGTATAATCATTCGAGAGAGAAAACATGTATGGATATTGATCTGGGTTTCCTGTGTGACTATCTTCGTAATACAAATCCTTAAAATGAAGTTCTCTGACAATAATACTTGTATAATCCACCCATTTATCTTCGTCGTCCCACTCTTGATAATTCTTTGTTTCTGTTTCAGTCAGCTTCAATATTTTGAATTTTTCTTTGTCGTAATCCCCTTCTATTTGCATAACAGATTTATAATTATCATCATAATAATCGCTGGTATGCTCAAGCTGGATATTCAGCTTGCCATTTTGGGCGCTTTTACTCAGCACTTTGAAGTCATGATTTTCATGCTGATATGAATGGAAGCCGAGGTTGAATTGAGAACCACTTTCTGTTTCCTCGTCGCTGTCTTTGTAGAAGAATATATCCTCGCCGCAACCTATTTCGCATTTAATATAGGTGAACTCTTTGAACAGGTCATCGTGCTGCCCTGAATCTATAGTCGTATATCCGTCTCCAATTATGATCTCACCATCCTCGAGCGGTATATCGCTATTCTGTTTGGCTTTACCTGATGGAGAAAATATACTGATGATAATTTTTTTGTTAGCTTTGTCAATGATGTGTTCAGCTTCTGCCCAGCTACCATTTGCGTAGATAAGCCCTCGTACATCATCGGCAGTAATTTTGTTGTCATCGAGAATACTCTGGCTGTAGCTGATAATGATCTGTATCGGAGAGTTGAAATTAGTCTGCCCGGATATCTTAATCTTGTATGTATTATTTCCGAGCAGCATTTTGTCAATATGCAACGAGGGGGGATTGGACTTTCTCTCAACTTTGATATTCGTTTCCTCGTCTATAGCACCTGCAGGAATAATAATGCTGATATTATTTTCATGAGATAGCACTGTTTGGCTTGTTGACGGAAGAACAGTTTTTTCAATTAATATTTCATAGTTGTCTTTAGGGTTTACTATCTCCTCGCAGGCAGATGAGGATAGCAGCAAAGCTCCTATTATGGAGATCAGTATGTAAAGTGCTCTTTTCATTTTTTTCCCTTTAAAAATCAGTAAAAAACATATTCTAAATTTATTTATTGTAAGGTCCTTCTGTTCTGCTTTAATTTATTAGTTTTGAATAACTTGTCTTTTCTTCTACTTATGGATCTATATAAATCTCTTTGGAATATAGAGATTTAAATATGACCAATGTCTGCTGACTATAGTTAATATAAAAACTATCATATTAAAACAATCAATAATTCTGACGATCTTTATAGTTACCTCTTGCCAGTGGCCGAATACTTTCTGAAGAATTTTACTTTTTCGCCTCCTTCGTCTCTTTCATATTTTGATATTGTCTGAGCAGACCATGATTCCTGATTGGAAGCGACCGACCCATTTTGCTCATAAGATTGAGTTCCGACATCGGCATATATTCTATAAACGGAGCTGGTTCTCGAATAATAGAGTACGGATTTCGAAGAACCATCGAGATTTGATATCTCAATTTTACCATCAGCTCTAATCTTATAGAATTTCGTACCATTAAATTCTGTGCCATTTTTTGGGGCGATAGGGTCATCTGAATCCTGCAAAATTTCTTTAATATGCCAGACACCCCACAAAGGATCCATTTTGACTACTAATTCCTCAGATTCGATGGTTATATCGCCTATGTTCAGAGAAGCTTTTACCTTATCTCCATTTTTCACGGGAATATTTGTCCCGCGATAAGAACCCTTTTCAACCACTGCAATAGAGTCAGATAATTTCCCATTGATCCAAAATCTAATATCACCGTTATATTTGATCGAGTCCTTATATTCTGCATCGGGAGAGTGTATAACATTAACGACGAGAGTATCAGAAAGATCATCCGCATTCTCAAGCTTCACTTCAAGTGAGGGTATGAATAATCGTACGACGTTAATGCCAGCAGATATAATATTGGGAGTAAGCTCTGCCGCCTGCGAATAAACACATTCTTTATCTATATAGGGATAGCCGCGAAATCGGAAATAACTGTGGTCTTTGCACATTTTTACTTTCCTTCCGCTTGGGAATGTCTTGTAGAAAGTAAAATCTATCGGATCATAAGTCAGATTATCGAGTTTAGGCGAATCATACGCTTTTTCGCCGTTCGAGGGTTTAATTTCTTTTACACCCATACCTGAGATAGTTTCATTCGAGAAGAAATTTTCGTTGGTAAATAATGCAAGACGCTCGTTGATCGCTCTTGCTGTAGTAGCGGAAGCAAAAAATGATTCTAATGATGGGTCAGGGTTTCCGCCTGAATATCTACCGGCAAAAGCATCCAAAAGAAGTTCTTCGTAAGGATCGGGACTTCCAAAAGCCCAGCCCCATGACAATCCAGCTGGAGCCGCATGGCTATCGTTCCTTACATGCGAGGGACATCCCATATCGCCTGTATTATGCAACACTTCGCCAAGACAGCGAAATGCTTTAGCTAACAGCTGCTCTGCTTTGGTAGAATCTTTTTCTTGAAGTGCCTGTACAAAATACTGTTTACCGTTGACCCATGTGTAATCATTATCAGCTCCTTTGGGAGTGTCTCCCAAAGCCCACTCAATAGCGTCTATACCTGGGTTGGTGTATATCCCTTCCCAATATGTGCCACGATTGGTCAGATATTTCTTACCGCCCTTCAGTCCTTTCGGGTCATAAAAATGTCTAACAGAAGCGGGCACTTCGGGCTCGTCTGCAGAAAGTCCGCCATGAACAATCCACTCGCCCATAGTGTTGCTTCGTAATTCCTCGCCATAAGTAGATTCGAATAAACCGTAATTGGTAACTTCCATACCTTCAAGTGGAGCACGACCATTCAGGAAATTGATCCAATACTTTTCAAATTTCTTTGGTCTCGATGTTGCTTTTATGTATTTATCTTCGAATTTTTTGTTTATCTCTGTGTTTATTGAGGTATGGGCAGCAATATTCCCATATCCAAATAATACAAAATGGAGAGCTGTATATGCCAAGGCTCCAATTACTAATGCGATGATTGCTTTGATTTTCATAATAACTCGCCTTTCACTAAAATCTTAATAATTTCCAAACATCATCACCACTCTGACCATAAGCAATCGTGTATGTCTGTCCGTCAATCGTTATCTCGTATTCAGCGTATAATTCGTTCAATCCGATGAGCTTTCTTCCCTTCAAAGCTTCTGCGAAGTCAGGCATTTTATCTGTCTGCTCTTCGAGATCAGGGATATAGAACTCCCGATGTTCTTCGTACATCATATCCGAGACACCGGCTACGTTCTTGCTTTCGAAAACAGATATGATGTTTTCCGAAAAAGTTCTAAGCTCGGCAGTTTCTTCCTTGGGAAAGTCATTTTTGGGTTTTGTAGTTTCTTCCTCAGGGCATTGGGTTAGATTAAATAGCATAAATGCCGCTATGAATCCACCAATGAAGTATTTGATCATGGCTTTCCATGCAGTCATATCTGACTCCTTTTTAGTTAGTTTATAACTAATTTGAATTTAATAATGAAAAATATGGATTTTTATCCATATTTCAAAGATAAATTCAAAAGGCATATTCCTTTTTTTTTAGAATAAGCAAATAACATAGCACAGTATATAATAAGAAGAAGAAAAAAAATGAAAATGACTGTATAAATTATTTTTACCAAAAATTGACTTGACTGTTAGCTATATCGCTAACTCTATCAATCTAAGTATTAGCTGAGCCTAAGGCTTACTAAATGAGTAAAAATGACATCAGATCAATACTCAGTCAAATATATTTTCTGGCATAAACGGATGAGTCCCTTCGATGACCTCAATTCCGGCTTTAGCTCTGATCTTTTGTATTATAACGTGATTATGCGGGCAGTGATCCAGAATGCAGGGGGCAATGTGAATTTTCGTCGGTCTTTCTTTCATTTGCATATTCCATAAATTAAGCTGAGCGAGCCGTGTTACAACAGAAGCTCCCGGGCAGTCTCCACAGTTTAGTACTCCGATCAATTCAGCGTCTATGTTCTTATATCTGGCAAATTCACCTTCCCTGCGGTTGAAACCTACCATACACCTTGAGCAGCCAATACATACGTCATCCATTGTTTGCTTGCAACCTACTATTAATATCTTTTCCATAGATCTCCCGATTTTGATTTTACTAAATGTATTTTTATATTAGCTGAAAGTAAGAAAAAAATTGAATATTTAAAATTAAAAATTATTTAAGGAGGCTAAGAAGTGGTACTGAATTATTATTTTGGTTTGAAAACTAAGGGATTCTGTCATATTATAGATATTACAGAAGATGTTTTTGATATTATTAAAGAAAGTGGCATAATAAATGGTTCAGCTTTGGTGTTTTGTCCCAGCTCAACATCAGGTATAACGACTATAGAATTTGAATCGGGTGCGGTAAATGATCTGAAGGAATATTTTGAAAGATCTGTGCCGGAGAACATAGTTTACAAACACAATCTAAAATGGGGCGATGGTAACGGCTTTTCTCACGTTCGGTCAGCTTTGCTCAAGCCGAGCTTTACTTTCCCGATAGTCGAAGGCAGAGCATTTCTGGGCACTTGGCAGCAGATAGTATTTGTTGATTTTGACAATAGGAACAGAGAACGAAAAATATTAGTGCAGATAAATGGCGAATAATTTTTGAAACCATGACTCCAGGTAAACAAAAGATTCGCAATAAAGTGAATAAACTACTTTACTAAATATTCATAGCTCATATTCAAATCATAGTGATTAATTATAAAGCTCCTGAGTAATTACTAATGAATTTCATAGCTATTGGTTTGTGAATAATGCTTGACAGTGGCTATATTAACTTTTCTACCCATAATATCGGAGCCATTTTTTTTCTTTTTAACTTATTAAATTATTCATCTATAAGCATAGTTACACCAATTACTACAAATTCATATCAAAATAGCTAAAACTAAAATATAAGACCCAGGCAAAAGTCCAAAAACTGATCCCTTCCTGACACTGCTATGTAAAAAGTAAGGGAGGGAGTAAGCCATTGAAACATAATATTTTAACCTCCCCCTCTTTTAAGAGGGGGATTGAGGGGGTGTTGGATCAATTATGAATTAAAAATTACGAATTAAGAATTATATCGGATATATTTTTTCACAAACACCCCTCGATCCCCTCTTACC
>CAYQTZ010000170.1:0-6531 GCA_964420565.1 uncultured Hyphomicrobiales bacterium | reverse complement strand
TACCACCACATTTGATTATATATCAATGGCTTACTCCCTCCCTTGCTTTTTACATAGCAGGGTCTGGGAGGTATCAGTTTTTGTACTTTTGCAATGGTCTTGAAATATATAATAAAAATTCATAACTCTGCAATCCTGCATAAATTTATTAATAACCGATAATAGAAGAGAATAAGATGAAAGATAATTATCCAGAATATATTGAGCATATTTTCGAATTCAGAGTTCCTCCGGGGCAGACTCCCGAAAGACTTGATCTTTACATTAGCCGTAATACTCAAAACGCCACTCGCAATAAAGTGCAGAAAGCAATAGCCGAAGGCAACGTTACAGTAAACGGCAAAGCTGGGAAATCCAGCAAAAAAGTGCAACCAAACGACTATATTATTTGCAAGATAATGAAGCCGCCGCCAATAGAACTTCTGCCTGAAAATATCCCATTAGACATCGTCTTTGAAGATGAATACCTGATGGTAATAAACAAACCCGCCGGCATGTGCGTGCATCCAGGTTTCGGCAATCGCTATGGTACTTTAGTGAATGCACTACTGTATCATTTCGGAGAGAGAGAAAGCAAGCAAATAGAATATGACGAAGATGATGATGACATCGAAGACCATGGAGAGATATTTGCAAGCGATTCTATCCGTCCTGGGATAGTCCACAGATTAGATAAAGATACCTCCGGTTTGCTTGTAATAGCAAAAAATTCAGACGTTCACGCTAAGCTCGCCAAACAATTTGCAGAAAAGACAAGCATACGCGAATATAACGCTTTAGTGTGGGGCACTTTAGATAATGACGAAGGAACGATAGAGGGGAATATCGGCAGATCAAGCCGCGACCGCAAGCTATTTGAAGTAGTCAGAAAGGGCGGCAAACACGCACTAACTGAATATTACGTAATAGAACGATATGCATATCTTACTTTACTAAGACTGAAACTACACACTGGCAGAACGCATCAGATACGTGTTCACTTAAAGCATATCAATCATCCCGTATTCGCTGATATTTCATACGGTGGAGACGCATTGCTATTTGGAGGTCAGGATAAAGTTTTCAGAATAAAAGCTGAAAGATGCCTTAAACTTGCAGGCAGGCAGTTGCTACATGCTAAAACTCTCGGCTTCCAGCACCCCATTACCAAAGATATGTTAGAATTTGATTCAGAGCTTCCTGAGGATTTCAAAGAGATATTGAATTTATTACAATGATAAACCCGCTGATAGACCAAAACCTATAAGTGAGATAACAAAAACTCAAATAATCAGAAGTAGCATTCGTGATTAATAAAGTAGGTATATACTAAGAAATTGTACTTATCCCTCTCCATAACTTATGGGGAGGAAAAATAGTTTGTAACCTTTTTCATTATAAATTGTTATTATTGTTGAGATGAGCAAAAATTTTGAACAAATGGATGATGGGGAGCTGTTTTCACTACTCTATAGCGAGAAGGATACAGCAGAGAAAGCTTTTGCAGAGCTTTATGCCCGCTATTCACCAAGAGTCTATGCTTACTGCAGAAGGTTCCTTGGTAATAGGGAAGAAGCTCAAGATGTTTTCCAGGAGGCATTTGTCCGATTCTATCAAAGTGCTGGCGAAAATAGAGTTATGACCAACGTGCCTGGCTTTTTGCTCAGAATAACTCGTAACTTATGCGTCAATGAGATCAGAAGGAATAAAAATAACGTAACTTTCGAAGAGTATATGGTTACCGAAGATCACGACATAAGCGAGAAAGACGAGTTACTCAATTTAATAAAAAGAGCCTTAGACCTTTTGCCCACTGAGTACCGCGAAGCTTTTGTACTCAGAGAATACGAAGGAATGACTTACGCCGAGATAGCCGAAATGATAGGCGAATCTCTCTCAAACGTAAAGATAAGAATTTACAGGGCTAAACAAAAAATCAGAGAAATATTGGCACCATATTTGGCTGATATTTCTAAATATGAATAAAGGGAAATATTTTTAAATACTATAAATTTAAACAGCTATGAGCACAATTTTAGGAAATACACCATCGGAAATGCTTCATCTCTTTGTAGATGGTGAGCTTAACAACTCACAGGAGCATATACTCTTTTCGCAACTTGCCGATAGCGAAGAGCTGCAACTCGAGATGAAAGAACTTTTATCTATAAGGGAATCTGTGCAAAACGACGTCGAAGCATTTACGCCTCCCGCAGGAGCTACCAGGGGTGTCTTTAGCCGCTTGGGCTTTACAGCCCCGACTAAGCAGCCTATCCCCGTACCATTGCCATACACTGGCGGAGCGATCAGCAATTTTGTTCGTAAAGCGTGGTTACCCGTAGCTGCTGCTCTTGTTGCTTCACTTGGTACATTCATGCTGCTTCAGAATAATGATGCCACCGAAGTATCAAAAGTAAACAGCAATATTCCTGTAACACGTGCTATTGATAATGATGACTTCCTTGCAGCAAGCGGCAATACTGTGAGAAATTCCTTAAGTGATGGGGCGAAAAATATTTCCCAACTTGGCTCTATAGATAACATAAAAAGTACAAATGTTTATTCCGGGCAAAAAGGCAAAAATTCTGCTTTTGATCAATCATATATGACACCGGCTAATTTTGCAGTTCAGATCACGCCCATAAGAAATAAATATAGCGATAATGACGAGCTGCTTTCATCAAATAGCAATGATCATGCAATATTAAATTATGCTGCCCCGACAAACTCAGCACGATTGAGCAAAACTATATCGCAGGAATTTCCCGGTTATAATCCCGGCATTGGTGAATATCACACTTTGAGTAATTTGACGCAATCAGAAAACAGAGGTTTGTCCTTAGTAGTACGCGGTATTCACGCAGAATCATACCCGGGTTCAAATCTGCCGAGCAAGGCATATCCTATTTTCTCGAATATGAGTGTTGCTATGCAGTATCAACTTAATGACAACTTCCTCATTGGTGCAGAATTTGGTCAGGAGCCTTTTGGGCAGATACTAAAAACACCTACTGATATCACATACCAGAACCCAATGGTGTTCTGGGGAGCTGCTTCGTTGAAATATCAGGCAGGTCAGCAGATTTTCAATCTGGCTGGAGCTGAGCCATTTGCACAAGTATTATTAGGCGGCACCGAGATGGGCCCCTTAGTAAAAGGTATTATCGGCTTGCAATTTATTTCTAAAGATTGGGGTTTTGGAATGAACTTTGGTATCGAAGGAACCTCGTTGCTATATAACTTTAATGATGACCTTTACAGAACCGATAAATTAGGATTGACATATGGAATTATCTACTCATTTTAAGTAGATTGTTTTAATAATTTTAGTGATACAAATGAGATCGATCAGAAAATATATGGATCAAAGAAACCTGACTTATGGATTCAGAATATCAGTACTTGCTGTGTTTTCACTCTTGATATTTTTATCCTGCACATCACCATTAGATATAGATACTCCCCGGCATAATATCAAAATTGGCGGCGGCGAGCCATTCGATGTAAATATATCAATGATAGCTTTTCAGGAGAACTGGCACAACAGAAATGTTCAGATCGTCGGCAAATCTGCAAAAATTGATACTTCATGGACTGATCCGCGTCTGTATTTAGATCTATATCTGCAATTTGATGAAATTCAAATTCCGAATTATCATAAACTAACAGTAGAAGATCTGAGTATTTCAACTGACGACCTCAAAATGATACAAGACCCATATTATTTCAAAAAATCTCCGATAGAGATAAACAAAGCAGAATTCAAAATAGAACGCGGTATTAATATTTCTGACGAAATTGAAGTAACTGCTGATAACAGATTGAACATATCTGAAATAGCTTTCAACGTTGACCTTACCAGAAAAGAGATATGGGCAAAGTTCCAATCAAAGATTTTTAATCAGGTCATTGAAAAGATAGAAAAAGATACAGTAGTAATAACCTATATTCCTGTGGAAATGATAAGTCCGATCATTAAGAATGGAAATATCATTGGATATGATACCACCATAGTCATGAAAGAAAATCCCAAAGATAGCACAATGATCTATATGCAGGAAACCCCCGACACCTTATTCCTGAGAGGCACTATCGTTTTTGAATGGTGATCTTTTTCGTTAAGCATATTTTTAGTAACTTTGCTTTTTATAGTTTTCAACAATATTTTTGTGGCTAAGATGAAATTATTCCCACTTATTAGTATTGCATTATTGCTATTGATTTCTTGTACCGAAGATGGAGTTAACGAAGTAATAATAGATTCAGGATCAAATATTGAAAAAAGAGTATTCAAAATCAATACTGAATATCCCGAGAATCATTCTATCAAGATAATCAACAAAAAAAAATCACCAGTTAGTCTAAAAATGATCTTTAATGGCAATCGCATATACGGAACATTAGATGATATTATCAAAGATATTAAAGAAATGCCTGATGAGTTCGAGAGCGAGCCGATTGTACGAAAAGTATGGCGATTTACTACACAACATTCAAAGCATGGTCATCCCCTGACAGACAGCGCTTTTTATCATATTCCACAACTGTTTTTCAACTCCACAGGATTTGGCTATTGCGATGACCGATCGATGGTAAATAATTTTTTATGGCGAATTTTAGGGTATGAATCCAGAGTATGGGGCTTAGCTAATCATGTTGTCTCGGAAGTACTCGTCAATGGAAAATGGGAAATGTACGATTCTATGCAGGAGGTTTATTATAAAACCAAAAAGGGTGAAGTTGCTTCTGTTCAGGATATTCTTGATGATCCTGAAATAGTTCTGCATCCAATAGATCCCGTAATCGAATTTGACGAGACTATTCCTAATGCTTATACCGAAGAAGTATTAAAATGTTATTTATACCCCGGGATATATTCCGTAGAACCTAATATACCAAAAATTGATTTTCAGCCCGATATTTATCTTGGTAATAACTACTATATTCAGTTTCCCTTTAAGCAAAATAAGGATTTAGCTACTGCCGTAGTTAATAATAACAAGCAAGAAAGAACTCTAATAAAAGATTTTGCCATAATGTCTTTTACTATAACCGAGAGAAGTCAGGGGATAATACCATATCCCTTCTTCATACATTCTATAGAAGGCAAAGGTAATGTGCGATTTAATGATACACAATCTTTCCAAATTGGCTCGAAAGAACTTGATGATAAGATAAATAAATGGGATGCCTTTCTTTTCCCTATTTTTTTTCAGTCTTTAGATACTTTAAGGATCAACTACCTAATCAATCCTCACAGGTTTTCTCTAAAAGAAGAAAATACTCTGATAATATATGGGGAGGAAATAGATAGCATAGAAGTTCAATTAAAAGAGAATCTATAACTCTGAAATGCTGAAGGGAGCGAAGCTAAGCACTAACAACCACAAAAGGCTGAATATTTCTAAATCATAGTTTGATTCACTATCCTTGTAAAATTTTTATTTTTCGTTATGGTCTTAAAGAGTAGTTAAATTTGAAGTATCAAAAAATATCTTTATTGCTTTATCGTTATATATGCTTAGTATTATAGACACTTAGGCATTGGTGTCACCTACTGTGAGAAATAGCTTTTTTTATAAAAAAACGAAGGAAATAAAATGGCAGAAACACCATCAAACATGATACCACTCGGAACGAAAGCACCTGACTTTAAGCTAAAAGATGTTACTACAGGCAAGCAACTTTCGCTAAATGAGATTAAATCTGAAAAAGCCACAGTAATAATGTTTATCTGCAACCATTGCCCTTATGTAAAACACATAAATAAAATGTTGGTAGATTTTGCTAATAAATATATTCAACGGGGTGTTTCTTTCGTTGCAATCAATTCTAATGACGTAGATAATTATCCCGAAGATTCACCTGAGAAAATGATAATTACCGCTAAAGAACATGGCTACCCCTTCCCTTATCTTTTCGATGAAACACAGGAAGTAGCTAAAGATTATGATGCTGCGTGTACACCGGACTTTTATGTATTTGATAAAGATCTGAAGTTAGTCTATCGCGGACAATTTGACGATTCCAGACCAGGAAACAGCAAGTTAGTTACAGGCAAAGACCTCGGCAAAGCATTAGATGCAATATTAGCAGGCAAAGAAATCAGCGATGAGCAAATTCCTTCGGTCGGTTGTAATATTAAATGGAAATATTAATCTATCAAATTAAGAACAAATAAAAACTAAGTAAAGCTAAGAATATAAAGAGTTTATCAAGAATACTGATAAACTCTTTTTTGTTTATTTGTTGTTTCTTTTCTGTTTCTTATCATTTTTTTGTTGCTTATTTGTTTCTCATTTTGTAATTTGTTTCTCATAAATTGTTTCTTTCTTGAAATAGTGATAATACATGATAAACATTGAGTATATCTTGAAAGTAACAAAAAAGAAAAGAAAAAGATATTTGTAATAAATTGAGAAACAGAGAAACAAAATGAATGTTACACTAAGAGAAAAGAAGCTCAAAACTGGAAAGAAATCATTATATCTTGATTATTATGCTAATGGCAAAAGACAATATGAATACCTTAAACTATATTTAACTGGTGAT
>CAYQTZ010000169.1:0-6533 GCA_964420565.1 uncultured Hyphomicrobiales bacterium | reverse complement strand
TGAGGGGGATTTTTTTTATTCCTATCTAAAAACAGGCACAGTAGTTGATTGGGTCACTTCCCTTAGAATATGAACACATAAGAATAATAACAATAAATATAACGAAGGATATTTAACGCCTGACCATCGGTTAACAGATATGAAAACCGCCCGTAAGACATCCTAAACGTATTACATTTATCCTTATTTAAATGAATGTTCTTTCCCTCTGAATTTTGACCCACCTGTAAATATTATAACAATTTGGGAATAATACAGTCCTGATAACGACGATTATTTTGCCATTAGGACAATATTCTTTGAATGCTCTTTTTTAATAACTGAGTAAAAATCTCTGATTTCAGTGTACCTGATAGCTGGGATATTCTTCGATTTAATAGCGTAATATTCAGAACATTCTAATGTCTTTTCATCGTTAGCTTTATAGTTTTTTTTATATCGATAATCAGTGATATCAAAGTGAAAATTGTTTGGAGTAGTTTTTATTTTTAAATAATCGGTTGCAATATTTATTTTGATATTTTCAGTCTCGACATAAGGATAATTATATTCAATTGGATATATCCTCTCATCCTTGGCGAGCCATGCAGTATTAGAGAATGTGTCTAATGGATCAAAAGTAAGAATGTATATGTCTTGCAAATCTTGTATTGCATTTTTTACTTCAACAGTAAACCCCATGTTAAACTCTGAATCACTATTATCAATATCATCATGATAAAAGTCCGCAATTTTAGCGTCATCGAATTGATCAATAAGAAAAGCTCTGAATATTTTTTCTTTTTCTTCATCGGTTTTGTCTTTTAAAATATATCTATAATAAATATTCTCCATACCTTTGAATGTAAAATCAATTTTGAAAACAGCATCATCTTTTGCATTGATCGTTAAATCAATATTTTTATGCTGAAGATTTTCCTCATAATTCAAACTTGGAGTTTTGTCAATATATGAACTACCATCTTCATTAATAACCAAAACATCCAGACCGCAATCCTGCCATGGAAGTATGCCAAATGGTGCATATTCTGAAGTTGGGTCTAACCATATTACTTGCTTATCCTCAGTAACAACTTTTACGATCATATGGTTGAAATCCATCAAAGGAAATTTGGTATCAATTGAGCCATTGCCATTTGTAAGTACTAAAACAGGATAAGCTTTTATTCCCATGTTGGTTAGCAAGGCAACTAATAAAGCTGCTTTGTCCTTACAATCTCCGTAGCCTCGCTGGATAACTTCAGAAGGCAAAGAGGGCTGGTATCCACCTACACCAAGTTCGATTGCTACATATCTTATTTCCTGTGTATAAAAATAAGATGATTTTATTCTATCAAGTTCACTTGATGCTGCTTCTTTTATTTCCTTAGAATTTTTGATAACTTCTAGATCGGGGTTCAAAGCTTGTTGAAACATACTAGAAAAATATGTTTTGGACAAATAATCCCAACCTTTGCTCCAATATACTGGAGCAAATTGAATGTAGCTAAGATAATTACGTGGAGGAGGCATCTTTGATTCTGTTTTGAATGCAGGTATATTTCTTATAATCCATTCAGTGTGAGTATATTTGGGATTATTATGTCTATAAACAGGTTTTGTATTAAACTCATAATTATATGGTTTTGCATTCCAATTCAAATCATATCCAATTTCATAAGCAATAGTTTGCAGTCTTTTAGAAGTTTGTAAAACATATTCATTATAAACAATAGGTAAAGAAGTTTGAATATACCATCGGTTCGATCCGAAAAGATCATCGATTTTTTTAGTTTCATATTTATATTCGATGATAGATCCTTTTTCAACATTTGGAAAAACAAACTTCACGGTTTGTTCATCACTTACAAATATTCCTTCGCTTGCATAATCATTGGAGTAAAAAAAATCCTTTTCAGTTAAGTCTGTAATAATACCATTTGGAGAGATTATCCTTGCATCAATTCTCACTATTTGCTCGTTGCCCCTGAATCTTAGTGCTATTTCCGAATAATTCTCAATATTTTTGAATAACATCATTGCCTTATGAACTGATTCAACCAATAATATTGTTTGATCATAATCTACAACAGTCCTATACTTATTAAATAAATAAACTGCATCGTCTTCTGGATAATCCTCTTGAGAAGGTAATTTTTCAATACCGATATCTTTAATCATATCATCAACTGAACCACTTAAAAATGATGAACAAGAAACGATGAACAATGATGAGATAAATAGCAAAAGTGAAGTAATAATATGATTAATTTGATTCAAAGATAACATGCCAACAATCCTTTTATATCAATATTAATAACAATTTGAACCCTAATAACTGCTCTGCGGTAAAATAAAAAAAAACTTGACTTTGACAAAATAAAAGGGACTCCGATTGACTAAATCAGCTGTTAGGTTAAACAGAAGCCAGGAAAAGGTCCGAGACACAACCCACCAATCCAATAGATAATTCAAAAAATGAATTTGAAAATCAAGAGCTATATTCTAAAGAACTTGCTGATAATAATAGGAAGTCTCGCAAAAAGAGTTATAGGAAATGTTTTGCGTAATCCCGTTTCAGGCACAGTAATTGAGTGGCGGCTGACCGCTCTAAGTTAGGAAGCTGCCTATTCGGGAACCGACCACAGCACTATTAAAACATCCTAAATGTCATTCATCAATCTCTGATAAATAGCTGAAATACAATAATTTATAGCTTGCGATTAAAGCTGCAATATGCTAAGTTGCCTACAGAAGTTGATACCATGTTAAACATCTGAATTGAAAGGGACTACGATGACAGCAATACATTTTTTTAAGAAGTAAATGATGTAGCTAACCCCGAATATGCTTTGAAAGAAGCGAAATGGAATATGGAAAATTAGGAAAGTAAAATCCGAATGCCTAATAAATTTATTGATGATTTTGATGAGTTTTACGAAAAAGCGATTAACAATCCTACCAATGAAATTTACAATTATGGAAAAATCGGCAAAAAAGTTAGTAATGAGATCAAGAAGATAACTGGCACTGAGGTTGCTGAATATAGCTTAAAAATTCTAAATTATCAACTTAGGCATATCTTAAAAAGACACGGGGATCTATCAAAAAGTAATAGTAGAGTTCTTATTTGACTATGCCAATTCAGATCGCATGGAAGTTAATTGAACAGCTCGTCTCAGCAATATTCGGAATGGGCGATGCCTCCAGCACAGCAAGCGGTTCAATGAAAATTCTAAACGATATATTTGACGGTTTGTTAGTTGTATTGAATTATGTAATGTCAGCTTTTGACGGTATTACAGCAGCTCTGAACACTATCATCGGAACTATGGGCGATGTTTTCAGTAAACTATTATCTGGGGATATTATTGGTGCTGCTGAGTCATTTTTTGAGGGCGGCAAAAAAGCTGGCGATGCATTTATGGAGGGTGCAAAAGACAGTCTGGACGACTCGACAATAAGAGATAATGCAAGTAAAGTAGCACGAGATCTCGAAGAGTCTATGCAACTGACTGTTAAAGTAAGAGAAATCGAAAACCTTGACCATCTGGCTAAAGAATATGAGAATACTCAAATAGAGATACAAGCGATAGCTTCTAAACCAAGTGGGGATATTACAGCAGATGAACGTCAGCGTCTTGGTGAATTAAAGCAACGACTAGCTGAAGTAGGGGGAGAGATAGCTAAACTTGCACCGCTATCTGCTGAAGCTACTGGTCATATCGAAGATGATCAAGGCAATCTTATACCAGTTTATGATGTAAATATACAGAAAGCACAGGAACTGGGTGATGCCAATAGGTCAATGTACGGACAAGACTTGGCAGTTAAGCAAACAGAAGTAACAAATAAATTATACGAAATGCTTGATATTTACTCAGATCAAGAATCCAAACTCAAAAAAATCAAGGCAGAAGCTGATGCAGCAGCGAAAGCTGGCGATCAGGGAGAGGTTCGCAAAAAGCTGAAAGAATATAGTGAGCTTCAGGAAAAGACGGATGAGTATAAAAAACTACTCCTTGATGCTTATGGAAGGGCTCAGAAAGAGGGTATGGCACTCGGCACAGTGCAAGACGATATTTCTAAAAAAATGGGTTTCTCGAATGAGCAACTTGATAAGACAGCAGCTAAACAAGTAGAGATCACCGATGAGGTAGAGGAAACAGAAGCAGCCGTGAAATCTCTTGGCGATGCATTTGAGGAGAATCTCAGCAAAGCAAAACAACAACAGAAAGATGCACAGTCAACTCTCGCAGGTGCATTTATCGAGTATCAAAAACTAATTGATGAGGCAAAAGGTGATCCTTTAAAAATACTTGAGGCAAACCGTCAGCTTGCTGAAGAAAAAGTGAAGCAGACTGAAGCATTTAAGACAGGTAAGATGACAGAAAAAGAATACCAGGAAGCTTTGAATTATGCTGAAAGACAAGGACTCGTACTCAGTGATGATAAGACAAAATCCAACAAAAAAGCGACTAAGGAAAAGAAATCCCACCTTGATATTGCCAAAGAAGAATACACACTTGCACAGCAGATCATTGACAGTAAGCTCGAGCAAGCTATCATAGATGCTGAAATGGTTCGTTTGACACAGGGTCGAACCAAGAATGTGTACGATGAACTCGCCGCTAATGAACGCACTCGTGAGTCTCTTGCTAATAAGAAACAGGAAATGATTGAAATATTCAACTTACAAGTTGATCCAGAGGGTAAAATTGTTGATGTGCAGATAAATGGCATTAGTGATAATGAGAAGCAATCAATAATCAATGACTTCAACAAACTCGGTCAAGATATTGATAAAGCGACCAATGAGCATATTAAGATCAATTCAGAGATCACAGTTAATGAAGAGGAATTGAATAAAAACTTAAAGCAGATCGAACTCGAACAGCTTAAATTCGATATTGAGTTGGGCGTAAAATCCAATGATGACCTCGTGAATTACTATAATGAGCAATACGATGCTATCCTTGAGCAGCGGAAGGATGTAGCAGCGAAGGTAGAAGCTCTTGAAGATACCAAAGACCTAACAAAAGAACAACAAGCTGAGCTTTTAGCACTTAAACAGAAACTTGGGATACTCACGAAAACCGAGCTTGATGCTCTTAAAAATCTACGTTCATCAAAAGAACAAGTGTATCAAGATGAATTGGACGATCTTAAAGAGAAGCATAATAAAGAAAATGAATTATTAAGGGAAAAGATTGAACTTGAGAATAAATTAAATGAAATATTAACTGGTGCAGCGACGAAGGTAGCAACCGGCTCTGCTGACAGCGAACTGAATAAACAACTTGATTTACTCGAAAAGCAAAAGGAGCAGGAACTTATCACTGAGGAGATGTATAACAAGAAAAAGCAAGAAGCTGAACGTCGTCATGCAGAAGAAATAGCTGCAATTCAAGATAAAGCAAGAGGTATGCAAGAGGAAGCTGAACGTCAACAGCAAGTTACTCTGTTAGAAGCTCAGAAGCATCAACTTGAAGAGAAAAAGGCAGCATTACTTGCGGCTGGCATGGATCCTGAATCTACCCAGATTAAAGAAATAGAAGGTCAAATCAATGCCTTGTCTAAGACTTTAGAGGAGAAATCTGGGTTAGTTGGAGCATACGGTAAGACCATGGAAGATGGCATCGCAGGGATATTCGGTTCACTTGGAGGTGGAGATCAATGGCAAGAACCTGCAAAAGAAATGATGAACGTTATGGGTGGTATCCTAAAAAAACAAGTTGAAATTACCATTACCAAGATGATCCTCGATCAGCTGGCACTAACACCAACAGGACTTGCAGGACTGCTGTTGATACCTGCTATTAAAGGGCTTATCAGTGTTGCGTTAAATGCTTTACTTGATCCGATACTATCGAACTTGACTTCTTTCGCTACTGGTGGTCGTGTGGATTCACCTACTCTTGCTCTCGTCGGTGATGCGTCGAATGCAAGACCTGGGAACAACACAGAATGGATTTTCCGTGATGATCAGATTAGAGCCTTACTGAATTATGCTCTTGGGAGTTCGTCTTTCGAGATAGCAAAAGCGATTGATCGTCAGACAGATATTCTCATCAACAACTGGGATGACCTCAAGAATCGTCAGCTTACGAAAGAAGAATATCGTGAAATTCAAAAGGAAATGCAGTCTCCGTTAGTTGCTTCGCAAGCGGAACTCACAAACGTAACTTTTGCGATAAATAAAATTGCTGGTGAAATATCCACAATCAATAAAGTGTTCGGACAGAATCTCTCAGCAAATGATCTTCGCAATCTTATCAATGATTTTGCTGTATTGCGAGACTTGCAAGTGAAGCGAACCAGCGGGACAATCTCGAATGCAGATTATGTCAAGCAAGTGAAAGCTCTCGATGTGAAAAGTTATGCGAGTGGATCGGGCTTCATCTATGAACCGCAACTTGCTCTGATAGGAGACTCTCCAGATAATCCTGAGGTCGTTTTGAATTCATCTCAGCTAAGAGAGCTAATGGCAAAATCGGCTTTGCTTGCAAGTGCAGGGATCGCTGGTGGAATTAATAAACGTCTTGAAGATTTAA
>CAYQTZ010000168.1:0-6555 GCA_964420565.1 uncultured Hyphomicrobiales bacterium | reverse complement strand
CCGTACTCTTCCATCACTTCAAACGGATCTACTGTATTGCCCAAGGATTTTGACATCTTTTTTCCGTCTTTATCCAGTATCAGATCGTTAACTACAATATTTTGATATGCAGGCTTGCCAAATAATGCAGTGGCAATATTATGCAAAGTGTAGAACCATCCGCGTGTCTGGTCAACTCCTTCGGCTATGAAATCGCCGGGAAATATTTTATCGAAAAGTTCTTTATTCTCGAAAGGATAGTGAATCTGTGCAAATGGCATGGCTCCTGAATCGAACCATACGTCCACTATTTCGTGGATACGTTTGTATGTTTTCCCATTTTTTTCAAATACTACATGGTCCACGAAAGGACGGTGCAGGTCTATCTCGATACCACATTCGGGAACGGGGACTCGTCTTCCATCCTCAAATTCGTACATACCTTTTGCTAATTCATCACGAGAGCCGATGGCAAATTTATCTTCGCCATCTTCGGAAACCCATATAGGAATGGGAGTTCCCCAGAATCTATCGCGGGACAGCGACCAGTCTTTGACTTCTTCGAGCCAGTTCCCAAATCTTCCAGAGCCGATTTCAGGCGGCTGCCAGTTAATTTCTTTGTTTAGTCGTATCAGATCGTCTTTGTATGCCGGCGATTTGATGAACCACGAGTCGCGTGCATAATACATCAGCGGATTACCTGTTCGCCAGCAATGGGGATAGTTGTGTAGGTAATCATTTGTGGCCCGATATATTTTACCTGCAAATTTTAATGCAATAATAATGTCTTTGTCAGCGCCTTCCTCTTCGTGGTCAGAGTATTTGAAATTTTTAATAGCTCTGCCAGCGAACTCTCCCATATCTTCTGTGAAATGACCGTTTGGAGTTACCGGCTGGACGAAAGGTATTTTGTGCTTAAGTGACATTGCATAGTCATCTTCGCCAAATGCTGGAGCTAAGTGCACTATACCACTACCATCTTCGGTAGATACAAAATCGCCGGGCAAAACGGATAATGCTTGCGGATACTCATCTTTTTTCAGATCGACATAAGGCAGTATCTGTTCATACTCAGTGCCTATGAGTTCGCTCCCTTTGAATTCCATTAATATTTCATGATCTCCATCCAGAACAGATAATCTTGATTTCGCAAGTACTAACTTGTCTGATAGCTCCTCCCCTTTGAATTTGCGTTTGTTTGATATTAATACGTAGTCAATATCTTCGCCTACTGCTAAAGCTACGTTAGCGAAAAGTGTCCACGGGGTAGTAGTCCAGACTAAGAGATGAGCGTCTTTGATTTCTGTAATAGGAGAACGCACAACTTTCAGTTTCAAATAGACGTTCGGGTCGCGTACATCTTTATAACCGAGAGAAAGTTCGTGAGAGCTCAGAGGTGTTTCGATGGTGGGCGATTGAGGTACTACACGGAACCCTTTGTAAATAAGCCCTTTGTCGAAGAATTGTTTTAATGCCCACCAGATAGATTCTACATATTCCTGAGTGCAGGTGATATAAGCCGAATCAAGGTCGAGCCAATAGCCCATTCTTTTAGTCAGGTATCTCCAGCCCTGGTCCATATCTATATTATGATATACAAATTTTTTGCATTCTGCATTGAATTTATCTATGCCATAAGCTTCTACGTCAGCTTTATTTTTTAAGCCAAGATTTTTTTCGACAGATATCTCAACTGGCAAACCATGAGTATCCCAGCCAGCCTGCCTGCGAACAAAATAGCCCTGCATAGTTTTATATCTGCAGATAGTGTCTTTGATCGTTCGAGCTAAAACGTGATGAATGCCGGGCTTTCCGTTGACGGTAGGAGGCCCCTCGTAAAAGCTGAAATAATCTCTGTCTTTACGTAACTCAAGGGATTTATCGAAAATATTATTATCATCCCAGAACTCAAGTATATCATGCTCAAGTCCGGGATACGAAAACTTATCAGGTAATGGCTTATACATCTTATTTTTAACATATTAATAAATTGAAAAAAACATAAGCAACAATAATATAAATTTTTGAGCAAAAAAACAAAAATTAAAAATTGAAACTTTTTTTGCTAATAAACGTCTATACATTGACTAAATTTAAATATATTTTGTTTTACAAATTTTTTTGTTAGGGTATGTTAATGAAAAGATATTTTTTGAACACCTTTTTTACGCTGCTGATCTTTGGATTTGCGAGCATGCTTACCGCAAAGGACCTCGACATTAAGGACATGAACGCCGGACTGCCAGTTGATCCATCAATTACTATTGGAAAGCTTGATAACGGACTTACTTACTACATCAAAGAAAACTCAAAACCCGAAGACCGCGCACTATTCCAGATTTTGGTTTATGCTGGCTCCGTGCAGGAAGACGATGACCAAAAGGGACTGGCTCACTTTTTGGAGCATATGTGCTTTAATGGAACAGAGAGTTTCCCCAAAAATGAATTAATTGATTTTCTTGAATCAACCGGTATGCGTTTTGGTGCAGACATTAACGCCAGCACTGGCTTTGAACGCACACTTTACTTTGTGGAAGTCCCAACCGATGACCCCCAGATAATGAATAATGGTATGAAGGTGATTGAGGAATGGGCTCACAAAGTTACACTCGACCCTGAAGAAATTGAAAAAGAACGCGGCGTGATCATGGAAGAATGGCGTGTTTACAAAGGGGCAGACGAAAGAGTGAATGACCAGCATTACCCTGTAATGTTCCATAATTCAAAATTTGCCGACCGCTTGCCAATTGGCGACACAGCTATAATTTTACATGCTGAGCGCGAAGCTTTCCTTAGATTTTACGAAGAATGGTATCGCCCGGAGCTTATGGCGGTTATTGCCGTGGGTGATTTCGATAAGAATAAAATCGAAAAAATGATAAAAGAACGCTTTAGCAAAATTGAGTCCCCAAAAAATGTCAGGGAGCATAAAGTATATCCTATTCCAGACCATGAGGAAACACTTGTTTCTGTGGCAGCCGATAAAGAACTCCAGATGTCAATGGTACAAATGTACTTCAAGCATAATGAAATCAGTGAAGGCACTTATAAAGCATATAGAAACAAACTAAAAGACCAGCTTATGGCACAGATGCTCAACTCACGTCTTGCAGAGCTAACCAGATTGCCCGAGCCTCCTTTCTTTTACGCTGGTGGCGGTAATAGTAGATTTGTTGGCAATAAAGGCGCAATGGCTCTTCTAGCTATATTGAATTCAGAAGCTATGGGAAAGGGCATTGAAGCTTTGCTGACAGAAGCTTTCCGCGCTTATCAGCATGGCTTTACCGAAACTGAACTCGAAAGAGCAAAAACTGAGTTATTAACAAGTATCAGAAAAGCTCATAAAGAAAAAGATAAAACCGAAAACCTGCAGTACGCTATGGAATATGGCAGAAATTATATGTATGGCGAAGGTATCCCGGGTATTGATTATGAGCTTATGCTTCAGGAAAAATTCATCCCTGAGATATCTCTTAAAGAAGTTAATGATCTGTTAAAAAAACTGATCAAAAAGGATAACCTTGTCATAGCTCTTAGTGCTCAGGAAAAAGAAGGTATTGCTGTTCCTACTGAGAAACAATTACTTTCTCTTTACGAAAATGTAAGCAACAGAAAGTTAGATCCTTATGAAGATTTAGTTTCCGATAAACCATTTTTCGATAAAGATCTTGTGCCAGGCAATATAGTAGATGAAGAAAGAATCGAAGATATTGATGTTACTGTATTAACTCTGACAAACGGAGCAAAAGTATTACTGAAGCCAACTGATTTTAAAAATGATGAGATCATTATGCGCGCTTATAGCCCAGGTGGAACTTCATTGGCTTCTGATGCTATCTACTATTCAGCTTCTAATGCTGCCGGCATAGTTGACGAGGCAGGTATCTCTGAATTCAGTGCTAATGATTTACAGAAAATGTTAGCAGGTAAGGTGATAAGTGCTAGTCCTTATATTGGTGAGCTTACTGAGGGCTTAAGTGGAAGCTGCTCTCCAGATGATATGGAAGAGTTCTTCCAGCTCATTCACATGATGTTCACTGACCCAAGAAAAGACGAAGATGCTTTCAAGTCATATATCACCAGAACTAAAGACCTGATACAAAGCGGCAAGGAAGATCCGCGCGGAGCATTACGCGACACAATGAACTCAGTACTCTATAATTACCACTTGCGTCAGATGCCTATGACAGTCGAAAAAGTTGATAATATCAGTCTTGATGATGCTTTTAAATTTTATAAGGAAAGATTTGCCGACGCTTCAGACTTTACTTTTATTTTCGTTGGAAACTTTGATGTAGAGCAGATGAAAGACCAGATACGCAATTACATAGCAAGTATTCCTGCCAAAAAAAGCAACGAAAAATGGAGAGATTTAGGGATCGATAAAAAAGAAGGTAAATTCCGCAAAGAAGTGAAAAAAGGTATGGAGCCGCAGAGCTTTGTTTACTTAGTAATGCACGATGATTTTGATTATACTCCTCAGAACCGCTTTAAATTAAATTCTATGGTAGAAGTGTTGAGGATCAAATTACGCGAGGAGATACGCGAAGAGCAGGGCGGAGTCTATGGTATTGGTGCTTTTGCCAGAACCGAAAAATATCCAAGCGAAGAATACGCAGTTTATATGATGTTCGGCTGCGATCCTAACCGCGATAACGAACTTATCGGTATCATCAAAGATATTATTCAGGAAATGGTGGATAACCCTCCAAGCGAAGAATATATGACCAAAGTAAAAGAAATAATGAGACGCGAACACGAAAAGAATACTAAGGAGAACAGCTATTGGCTCAGACTTCTTTACAACTCTGAGTATCTTGGCGAAGACCCGACTTCTGTTCTTCAATACAGCGATAAAGTGGCAAAACTTACAGCCGAAGACATCCACGATGCAGCTAAGACATATCTGACTGCACCAAACTTTGGCGAGTTCGTACTTTATCCTGCAGATTTTGAATAAGGGATAATAGTTATAATAATCGAGAAGTCGGTCTGGGATTAAATTTTCAGATCGGCTTTTTGGTTTCTGAACCTAAAGTGACTATATTTCTTAATAATTAAAGTATTATATCTTCTGAGTCAAGATCAAAAAAAGCTGGTTAGAAAAAATTAGCTATATAAATGATCTCGAATACTATATGATATATTAATAATCACCCCCCCCAACCTCTCTAAAATGAAAAGTTAGGGCGATGTTTTTCTTCTTTTTACAATAGTTTTACTTTTTTAGAATATCCCTGATCTCAGTAAGAAGTATCTCTTCTTTTGATGGTTCAGGAGGAGCTGCTGGAGCTTCCTCTTTCTTTCTTTTAAAGTTGTTTATTGCTTTAATAACAAAAAATATGACCAAAGCAATTATGATAAAATCAATTATAAATTGAATAAAACCACCATAATTGATTGTAACAGCTTCGGCAATTACTTCGCCTTGAGCATCAGTAACAGCTTCCTGAATTATGATCTTCAGCTCACTGAAATTCACTCCACCAATCAAAAGCCCAATTGGTGGCATTATTATATCGCTTACGAATGAGGATACGATTTTACCAAACGCTCCACCGATGATAATACCAATTGCCATATCAAGGACGTTGCCTTTTACAGCAAATTCCCTAAATTCTTTGCTCATGCCCATAAATCACCTTATATATTAATTGAAGAACACATCAGCACACCAGACAATAAACAAAATAAAAGTAAAAAGTCCTAATGAATAAATATTAAGAATACAGTTAGCCAAATGATTTTCATTATTAAGCTATTCCTGTGATAGCATAAAATTTAACAAATGTCATATCAATTTAATATGTAACAATCAAAAATAATTGTTCTACTTATAATATAATATAAGGAATAGAACATTCATTCCTAATTGATTGCCAATTTATATTTGACATAACAGTAATAAGTATATATCTATATAACAGACCCTCTTTTACGAGAAGAAATTTGGAGAATGTTTTTTTCTTCGTTTTGCAATGATCTTAAATATATCATATATTTGTATAACAGTGGATTAAGTGTAAACTAAATTGACATTAGAATAGTGAGGAATTGATGAAAATAAAATATTATTTGACTATGATGATATGTATATCCGCATTTCTGAAATTAAACGCTGAAGCTAAGAATTTTATGTGGGAAATAAGATCAGATTCAGCTACAGTATATTTACTTGGCTCGGCTCACGTGGCAAGAGCAGACTTATACCCCTTGGATTCGGCTATCGAAAATGCTTTCGATCGCTCTCAGTATCTTGGTGTAGAGTTAGATATCAACAGTGTTGATCCTAAATTACTTTTGGAAAAGATACAGTTTTCCGATGGTACTACCCTCGAAGATGTACTCGATCCCGAACTTTATCAGCGGTTGAAAAAGGAATTCAATAACTATATGGTGCCGTCCTCAATGTTCAAATTCTATAAGCCGTGGTTTGCAGTATTATATCTTGGGCAAATACAGTTAATGAATGAAGGTTTCGATCCGAGTTCCGGAATTGATAAATATTTTCTGGACAAAGCTGAAGATAAGATAATCATAGCTCTTGAAACTCCCGAAGAGCAGCTTGCCATATTC
>CAYQTZ010000167.1:0-6564 GCA_964420565.1 uncultured Hyphomicrobiales bacterium | reverse complement strand
GTACTAATCCTTTTGAATATTCATTCGATTCGCTCATAAATTCCTCCTAAGTCTAATTATAAATATTACCAATTCTCTGTAAGAACTATTGATTTATTCTGATTCACTAATATCAGCTCGCAAAATTCACGTACGGCACCATAACCTGCATTATATTTGCATTGATAATCCACCACCCGCTTTACTTCGTCAACAGCATCGCAGGGGCAGGCAGAAACTCCAGAGCTTTGCATAGCAAAGATGTCGTTTACATCGTCGCCGATATATGCAACTTCATCAAGTTTCAATGAAAGTTTTTTTGCTAAATTTTCCAAATCCTTTTTTTTATTTCTTGACCCGTGCAAAACAAATTCAATCTTCAGCTTTTTTGCTCTGTGATCTACGATGGTTGATATTTCGCTGGTAATTATAGCAGATTCTATGCCGCCTTTCCTTAGCAGCTCTATCCCCATGCCATCTCTAATCGAAAATTTCTTCATCTCATCGCCGCTTGCCGAGAGAAAAACCTTTCCGTCTGTCAAAGTGCCGTCCACGTCCATTACTAATATCTTGATTTTACCAAGCTTTGTTTTCAAATCATCTTTTTCCATAGCGTTTGTTCGATTTGTTCTTATAGATAATAAGTTTCTTATATTTGTATATACGTAAATATTTAATAAAAAGTTTAAAAGAAAGAAAATTTTATGACAAAAACAATGAAAAACCAAGAATATGTCAATGTGAGTTTCAATATTCTTGAGGAAGATCACGACTTAGCCATGTTTTATATTTCGGAGCATCCCTTTATTGGTGTTGAAGAAAGAATGGACGAGTTCATTGTAACATTCAAATCTGAAGACTGGCACGAGGGTATGGAATTTGAGATACTCGCAGAGCTGAAGTCAATTTCTGATAATGTTAGTCTTATAGATGTCGAGATAATTGAAGAGCAAAACTGGAACGAAGAATACGAAAAAAGTGTTGAAACTGTAATAGTTAATGAAAATATTGGCATTGCACCAGAATGGAAAGAAGATGAATTAACTACCCAAATTAAAATACTGATCAACCCAAAAATGTCCTTTGGCACTGGAAGCCATGAATCAACACGACTTATAAGCAGATTGGCAGAAAAAGTAGTGCAGCCGGGCAGCTTTTGGATAGACGCTGGCACCGGAACAGGCGTGCTGGCTATTCTCGGTATTATGCTCGGGGCAGATAATGTATTTGCTTTCGATAACAACGAGTGGTCTGTAGATAACGCCAAAGAGAATTTTATGCTTAACAAAGTAAAAGATAAAATTAAAATTGAGCTTATGGATATTGACGATATGGAATTACCCAAAGCAGACGGCATTTTCGCTAATCTTTTCCGACATCTTTTAATGCAGAGCTTTGCCGGCTTTTATCAATCATTGAAAGATAGGCAAGGTGATTTGCTAATTGCAGGCATTCTCATTTTTGATTTTGATGAAATTAAGCAGAAGGCTACAGATGAAGGATTTGTTTTTATTGAAAGTATATCTGAAAACGAATGGGTTTCCGCACATTTTAAAGCTAAAGGAGATAGTAATGAATAAGAAATATGCAGCTATTGATATTGGTACAAACACTTTGCTTATGCTTATAGCTGAGCAATCTGCTGATGGAGAAATGAAAGTTGTCATAGACGAACAGTATATTGCACGTCTTGGCGAAGGCGTTGACAGTACAAAAATCATTAACGATGATGCAATTCTAAGAGCTTCTGAAATACTGAAGAAGTACAGGCAGATAATTAAAGAATATAAAGTTGATGAAATTAGGATCGTCGGGACAAGTTGCCTTAGAGATGCTAAAAATTCAGAGTATGTAATCAGTAGATTGCAGGAAGTAATTGGCTGCAATATTGAGATAATACCAGGCATTGTGGAAGCTGAACTCAGCTTCCTTGGAGCTATCGAAGATAACGAACCGTCTATCGTGATAGATATTGGTGGAGGAAGCACAGAGATAATCTATGGCAGGGAAGAACAGCTTATAGAAAGAAATAGTCTTGATGTCGGAGCTGTAAGAATTACAGAAAGAATATTCAAAGATCATCCTCCGAAGATTGAGAGTATTGAAAAAGCAAAGAAATTTCTGATTGAGGAGCTTAAAACCAATATTAACAAAAAATATTCGGGCAAGTATTATGCCGTAGCTGGTACGCCTACTACTGTTGCCGCTGTCGCCAAAAATTTAAAAGTTTATGACGATAAAGAAGTAAATGGCTATGAACTATCTCTCAGGGAGATGGAAGATGTCTTTAATCGCTTTATAAATATGAGTGTTGAAGATATTATCAATAAGCTGCATATACATCCAAAGCGAGCAGACGTAATAACAGCAGGCACATTAATACTGATTACAATTATGAAATATTTCAATATTTCAAGCGTTACCGTCAGCTCTCACGGACTTAGATATGGCGTAATGAAATCATTATTAGCAAGATAAATAATATTTTGTAGAGTCTATGTAATTTAATAAATTTGTAAGTTATATAGTATTAAACAAATATTTTCAATAATAAAAAGGTTTTGGTTATGAGAAAGTTATCATTTTTATTTGCTTCTGTTTTAATAACATTCGTGCTTATTTCAAGCTCATGCTCTCAGCAGCATAATGAGCCGTCTAAATCAGCTTCCCTGAAATTTACTAAAGATAATTTCGTTGAGGTAGTCAATAAAATTAAGAATGACCCTACTATTTCGAGAGATGATTTGACATTACTTACTAATGGTATCGCAAGAATTGGCACTGATCTCGATTCCTTAGACGGCAAAACAGTGGGCAGCATCATCGAGATGCAAAAAGAATATCTAAGAAAATCTGCTCTGACCCAGATGCTTAATACCAGTATGAACATCAACCATGGTTTTGGCTTAGTTGGATGGGAGCCGGTTACTCAGGATGGGAAGCAATTCGATATTTTTAAATATGCCATACAAAATAAGTCGAATAAGACGTTACAAATAATCGAAGGCTTACTTAAATTCTATACAAATAACAACCAGCTTATCAGAATTTATCCTATAAAAGTGGACAAAAGCATTAGTATTGATTCCACTCAGCAGTTCGAATCTACTTTTGCCTATGATTCAACAAACAGAAGTGCTTTGATGCTAAGAAAGCTGATGACAGGAAAATCAGGCAATGCCATACCTGTATGGCAGCCAACTTACATTGAGTTTGAAGATGGCTCCGTGATTTCAATAGAAGATGATAGCAATGCAAAGAAAGAAGAGACTAAATAAGTTCATGTCGGGAGATAAGTTCCGGCGATTCATTTTTTGTGATGAATTTTAAGCATAGGGGAACCTCTATAAGAAAGTTTGATTTTCTTGGAGTTTCCCCTTTTAGCGAGAACGGATCGAGGGGTGTTTATGAAAAAATATATCCGCTTTAATCCGTAAACCATAATTGATCAAACACCCCCTAAACCCATATTAAAAGAGGGGGACTTTTATCTTGCTTCCCTTCTTGGTAAAAGGATGCTGTTATATATCAATTATTTCCCTCATCTTTCCTCTGGCGTTTTCTAATCCTTCATTTGATAGCAGGTCGTCCCATTTTTCATTGATGAACTTATCGAATAAATCGGTTCTTGACTGTGGCGAAAGATCCTTCTTAGCAAGAACTAACTCTCGGAATTCACCTGCAAGCTCGAAAATATCTGCCATATTCTTTGGATAATCCTTTTGCAACTGCTTCCTTATTTCTTTAACTAAAAACGGTGCATTTCCGCCGCTGCCAACAGCGAGTATTAAATCACCACGTTTTACAGTGGCAGGCATTATGAAACTGCAAAGTTCTGGCACATCTGCTACATTCAGCAGTGTATTGGCTTTGTCGCAGTCTTCTTTGATAAGCAGGTCTGCATCAGGGTCGCCAGTAGCGGCAAAAACGATTTTATACCCTTTGATGTCGCCGCTCTGATACTTGCGTTGAATATACTTTAAATTATTCTTAGCTATAAAATCCTGCATCGCAGGTATCAGCCCGGGAGAAATTACAGTTGCCGAAGAGCCATACTTCCATAGTGTAAGTAACTTACGGTAGGCAATTTTACCACCGCCTATTACTAATGCAGGCAAATTTGTTATATCAAGATTGATCGGGAAATATCTTTTTTTCATAATTCTATAAATTTATTGAAACTAAAGTTTAAAAAAATCGTACATAGGTAAAGACATACCCATAAGTATAGATATATACTTAGTTTGCCTTGGAAAAGAAATTTTACAAGGCATTTTTTATTTTATCTAAAACAGAAGATTTTATGAAATCACCACATTTTTCCAGCATTTCTTCTTTCTTTTCTTTGTAAGGTATATGTCCACAATCAGCAAAAATAAACGACTCTGAATTGTTAATATTTCTTTTGATTATTGACATCACCTGCTTTCCCGTGCCATATTGGTCATTCTCCCCTTGTATCACTAAGATTGGACATCTTATTTTTTCGAGTTCTTCGAAAATATCCCAGCTTTCTGTGCTTTTATCTGTCCATGTTAACGCCCACGAGTAAAAGACATCATCGGTTTTATCTCTATGTAATTTCGATAATTTATCTTTGAACTGCGTATTCTCAAATAATTCAATTGCTTTTTTTACACCTAAGTAAGTATGTTTTTCCAAAAAAGTGTGAGCTGCCACTGAGATAATTGCTACGGCATTCCTGGTGAATAAACCACCATATATCAGCGCAATTGAGGCTCCGTCGCTGTGCCCAAAAACTATAGGTTTATTAATATTAAAGTATTTTATTAAAGTGTTGAGCAACTCTGCTTCTTCATGCAGGTAATTGCTATTACCTACCCATTTATGGCGGGAAGATCTGCCATAGCCGCGTCTGTCGTACAGCAAAGCGGGCAAGCCAAGCCGTTCGGCGAGTTCATAAGCAAAAAAGCCCCAGCTATCAGTTGTGCCGAGGCCTTCATGCAAAAATATTAACACAGGTTTTGTATGATATTCTGCTGGTTTATACTGTCTGTAAAAGATATCAAAACCTTCGATACTAACGAAACCTTCGGAAGTGTAATCCACAGCAGGCATCTTATTCCCACTTATCAGACAAACCCCTGAACTCAGCATCTGTCATAATATACTTCAGGATTTGGGTCATGTGCGATTTTTCCATTTTGATGATTTCGTCTAATTCCTTGCTTTCGCCAACTATATCCTTAATACCGTGATAAAAAAGGACGGTTTCTTTCTCGAACTCATAAGCCTGATTCAAAATATCTTTCTCCTCTACATCCCCGACATTTTCCATTTGGTCAAAATGCCTCGAAATATCAATTTGCTTCAGGAAGTCATAATGCTCGTCAGAAATGCTTACACTTCTGCCGGGTTCTATGTTCAACAGATCTCCGAACTGTTTTCTATGATCGATCTCGTCTCTTGCCAACTGCTCAAGCAAAGATTTTAGTTCTGCATTATTTCCAAATTTTTTTGCTAACTGAGCATAAAATTTAGCAGCGAGTTCTTCGGCTTTCATTGCGATTTCGATAGCTTGTTTTATCTGCATATTTCCCTCTTAAATTTTTATAGAAATTAAACATCTTGTTATTCTTCAATATAATGATTTTTCTCCATTTTCTTATCATATTCGATTATGCTCATTTGAATATGTCCTTTCAAAGTGTGCGGGGCTATCCTGCCACATCTGCCAGTACCGTCAGATGCTGGTTTGCATATACGAAAGCACCATGGAGAGCGGTTCTTCGTATATGGACAACCAAGATACGAGTATTTCCTGAGTTTATGTGTCATATTATGTATTTCCTATGATTAAGGTCCGTTAATTACATAGTAAAAACGATTAACACATAATTTTGTTATATATTACTACAGCGGAATATTCCCATGCTTCTTGGCTGGATTGCTGTCCACTTTGTTTTCTAATAGCTGATAGACTTCTATCAGACGCTGCCGTGTGTGTTTTGGCTCCAGCACTTCATCAATATACCCGTACGAAGCAGCGATATATGGATTTGCAAACTTTCTGTTGAACTCATCAATTAATTCTTCCTGACGTTTATCTGGTTCATCGGCAGCGGCAATATCTTTACGGAATATGATCTCTACTGCTCCCTTAGGTCCCATAACTGCAAGCTCTGCAGTAGGCCAGGCAAGGTTCACATCGCCTCGGATATGCTTGCTGTTCATCACATCATAAGCCCCGCCATAAGCTTTTCGCGTGATTACTGTTACTTTCGGCACTGTTGCCTCGCAGAAAGCATAGAGCAGCTTAGCTCCGTTTGTGATTATGCCATTCCATTCCTGATTAGCACCGGGTAAAAATCCTGGTACATCTTCGTAAACTAATAGCGGTATATTGAATGCATCACAGAAACGAATAAAACGACCTGCTTTGCGGGAGGATTCTATGTCAAGCACACCTGCTAAAACTGCAGGCTGGTTTGCTATAACGCCTACAGATCGCCCACCGAGATGAATAAAGCCGACAATAATATTTTGTGCAAAATCTTTGTGAACTTCGAGGAATTCGCCTTTGTCGGCTATTTTTGTAATTATATCACGCATATCATAAGGTTG
>CAYQTZ010000166.1:0-6600 GCA_964420565.1 uncultured Hyphomicrobiales bacterium | reverse complement strand
CGATCCAGCCGATGCTGAAGGTTGTTCACCAGCCGGATACGCCGAATTTGCAACAGAAGTAGAGACAGGATCCGTGGTTGATGAATTTAAATGGCAATATCTTGGAATAGATACACCAGAAAATGATGACTCATGGTTTGATATTAATGGTAATGGACCTTATGGATATGACTATTCAGGATACTCATCAAGCAGATTAGAGGTTAGTAGTATAACAGCATATCCTACAGGAGATGTTTCTATACCTCACTTCAGATGTTTAGTATATAACGACTGTCTTGAAGAACCACTTCAGACTGAATATGCAATATTGTCAATAGTTGATGAAGTACCAGTTGATGCAGTATTACCTGATCCATTCCTTACTTGCTCTGAAAGTGAATATGCCTACTTAGAAGTAGAAAATCACGATGATAACAATGCAAGTAATTATGCATGGTATTACAGTATTAATGGTACAACATGGTACTTGATTGACACAGAAACAGGATATTCAGGAATAAATTCACATATTCTGGTTATAAATATCGACGAAAATCCAGGATACATAGGTCAATGGTATAGAGTAAGAGCAAGCAATGCTTGTGGTAACTCAACAGCAAATTCAAATGCAGTAGAGTTAGAGACTGTTGATCCACTTGAAGTAACATTAAGTGCAGATCCAGAAGATGTCTGTGTAGATGGTACAACTGATTTAGAATCTGTTGTAACAGGTACATCAGATTCATACACATGGACAATGGATGGTGACGCATTAGCAGAAACTACTGGCACATACACATTCAATCCAGAAGATGCTGGCGAATATGTATTCCAGGTAACAGTAACAAATATCTGTGGCGACGTAGAATCTAACGAAGTAACAGTAACTGTAAATAGCACAACATACGAAGGTATAGTTAAATCTGACGAAGCATCACCAGCAGACGTATTAACACCGATGATGGGTAGTGATTCATATCTGTATGAGTTCTGTAATAACGATAATGGAATACATAGCTTTGGTGTAACTTACACTGACTATCCAGAAGGCGTTGTACCAGATTGGTATAGAAATGATGAACTAACACCATTTACAACAGGTGATTTCATTGCTGTAGATGTCGATGATGATGGGAACGCATACTATGCAATACTTGATGACGGTGTTTGCGATCCTGTATATTCAGGAACAGTAACAGTTGACGTAAACGAAGTACCGACAATTACATTAGCAGCAGGTGCAATGTCTCATTATGACAGATGCCTTGATGCAGATGCATTTGATATATTAGTAGATTATACAGGCGATGAACCAACTACATACACATGGGATGTGAATACTGATACACCAATTGAAACTACTGAAGGTGTATTCAGCTTCGATCCTCAGGTATATGGTGCTGGTACATACACAGTTACTGTATTTGCTACAAATGATTGTGGTAATAGCAATATGCTTACAATAACTGTAACAATATATGACATTGAAAGTGTAACAGTGAACTTCGGTAACGGCTTCGTTGCTCAAGGTGAGACTGAAACATGGAATATCTGTTATGATGATGAAGCTACTTATGAGTTAGGTACTACTGTAATATCAACACCAGAAGATGGACTCTTCTACAACTGGTATTGGTATGATTCAGAAGCAGAAGAATGGGCATTAGCTGATACAGAAGGTGGAACATTACCAGTATCACCAAGTGATGGCGATATGTATTATGTCGAAGTAACCTATACAGATGGATGGTGTGCAGAGACAAGCGGTACGGTAACACTTGATGTAAATCAGACACCAAACTTCTATCAGGATTCTGAAGACCCAGAGTGTATAGCTCCGGAATCAGTTGAATTGAACGGTACAATAGATGAATTCATAGCTGAATTCTATGCACCAACCAATCTAAATGATGATATGTCTAAGGACATAGTCTGGACTTGGTATGTACTCGAATACGATAACGACACAGAAACTTATGCTACTGAATGGGCAATAGTAGAAGCAAATGATGTATATTCATTTAATGAAAATACACTCATAGTTGATGCTAATGGCTCTGAGGATGATCTTGATCCAAGAGATATGAATAACTTCTTATTCAGAGTAGAAGCTGCAAACGATTGTGGTGATGCATTATCCTGCATAGCTACATTAACAGTAGTTGGCTGCACTGAAGTTGAAATAGCAACATCTCCTGAATATCAGACAATCGCAGTTGGTGATGGAGATACTGAAGAAGCAACATTTACTGTTGAGTTAGCTGAAGGAACAGAAGAAATCACATATAAGTGGTATGTACAGACATATGACTTTGAAGACAGTGAATATAATGCTTATGAAGAAGTTGAAAATGGAGAATTTTCCTCAAATACAGCAGTTTCATTCTCTGGTGCTACAACAAGCCAGCTTACTGTTGCTGTAACAGGTGGTAGTGATGGTTGGTTTATGACAAATTCAATATTCTGGGTAGAAGTCGAAAACGAATGTACTGATCCAGCTGCTGAATCTGATACTGCAATACTTTCAGTGTTAGATGAAGAGCCAGACGAACAGGCAACCGACATTGATTTCTTCTACTGGAATGACCAAATGATAATGTTTGACTATGTAGAAGGTAATGGTGATGGTAGAATGATTATAGCTCAGAAGCTTAATAACAGAGACATCACTTATAGTATTCCTGATGCATGGACTTATGATGATCAGTTCGCAGACGGTGAATGTGATGAGTTTGAATATCTGGAAGAAGAAATTCCAAGTTCAAATGGTGTTTATGTAATCTTGAACTTCTTAGGCGACGCATGTTCTGGAACAGTTATAGCTAGCGGACTTGACGAGAGTGATCAGTATTACTCATTCAAGGTCGTAGAATATAATGATGGAGCTGGAAGCGAAACCAATTATATGAACAGAAATTACAACAATAGCGATGGTGCAAACGAGAATCCGAGTGGAAGACCTTCTGGTAAGATATCTGTTGATGATCAGGAATTACCGAACAAGGGTGGCTCAGAGTTCTCAACATCATTTATTTCACCGAACCCGGCTACAGATCAGTTTGAATTAACAATGAACTTACGCAGCGAACAGACTGTACGCATAGCAATGTACGATAACGAAGGTAAGCAAGTGCTTAACATAGTGAATGGCGAAATCTACGGATCAGGTACACATACATTTAATGTAATGCTTGATGGAATCGCCTCCGGACATTACTCAGTATTGATTAGCGCTGGTAATGAACTTATAATTGAACAAATTGTGGTTAAGAAATAACAAGTAACCGCAACGTACGTATAAATTACGGCAGGTACCTCTTTCGGTACCTGCCGTTTTTAATTTAGGAGAGCTGTGATGAAAAGATGTAACGGTATAAGAATGAAATTATTAGTGTGTTTAGCAACGATGTCATTTGTTCTAAACATTCTGATAACGGAGAAAATGATAATAGCTAACGATGATGAAATAATAAGTAACGCTAAGAAATTTTCGTTTATATTGAAGAAATTAGAAAGCGAGCATCCTGACAGTCTTAATTTGTCAGAATTTTCTGAGGATGTGTTTGATATGATGCTGAAGAAAGTTGACCCGTATTCTGATTATATTAATAAAGATGAAATTAAGAGATTAGCAGACAGGTCTAAGGGAAGTAGTTTGTCATTTCCGTTTAGTACAGTTTTTGTTGATGATACATTGAGAATTGTTGATATTGATAAGAAAAATAGTAATGAAATTAGTTATAGAGACAGAATACTTTTTGTTAATGAATATCCTGCAAAAAAGGAATATGTAAATGAATTGAAAAAATTATTCACAGATGACGAAATTGAGGAAGCAATTTTTGTTTTAATGAATGAAAATCGCGAGAACAGGTCAATTAGAGCAAAGAAATACGACAAAGCGTTATCTGCTATGAAGTATGCTCTAAAGCTTGATGAAGGTCTGTTATATGCGAAAAATGATATGTTCTCTGGAAGTACACTTAGTGGTTTTGTAGATATAGTGAAGAAATATGATCATGACGCAATTCTGATTGATTTGAGGGATAATAGTGGGGGATATGTTTATGCTGCAGCTGATCTTGCTTCCTGCTTTATTGATGAAGATAAAATTATTACTACGCTAAGGAGTAAATCGGGAAATTATGATTCCACGTATGTTTCTAAGGATGTCGGGATAAATATTGAATGTCCATTGTTGATAATGGTGAATGAAAAAACTGCATCTGCAGCAGAAATATTTGCTGGTTGTCTGCAGGATCATGACAGAGCATATATTGTGGGTAATGTAACAGAGGGCAAAGGGTTCATACAGAAGGTCTGGTCCTTTAGCGATAGTACTGCTGTGAGTATGGTTGTGGGTTCATATTACACACCTCTGGGGAGATCCATTCAAAAACCATACAAAACTGATGATATAAATGAGTTGGAGGAAGAATTTGGGTTGCAGGGGTTAGTTGATAAGGAAATAATTGATGATATAATGAAAAAAACAGGCGGCAGAAAAGCTTTTCCAACATACAAGACAAAAAAAGGTAGGATCGTAATTGGTGGAGGAGGTATAATGCCTGATAAAAATATTCAGGGTGATTCATTATCTTTTTATTTAAAAGCATTATTAAGAAGACAGGTGTTCGTTGAATTTGCGTTTAAAGTATTGGATAGTAGAATGATAAATATAGAGCAATATGAAAGTTATATTAGTTATGAAAAAGAATTTGATGTTGGGAATGATCTGCTTTATGAGTTTGCAAAATATTTAGAAATGAAAAATATGTTTAATAGTGAGATGTTTAATGCTGATTTGGTGCAAATTAAATTACATATTAAATCGTTTATTGCTTATATTTATTGGCAATCTGAAGCTTTCAATTATATTATGACAGAAAATGATATTGATCTGAAGAAGGCATTGGAATATGTCAGAAATGCAGAAGAACTTATTAAGGAATAGATATGACTAAAGGCAGGAGCATTTTACTTTGGATAATTGCTATATTATTTACTGTTTTGATAGCGGCATATCAAAGAATGACGGGGCCAACTTACCCAATCAGCGGTTCTTTGGAAATTGCAGGAGAGCAGATAGATTATAATTTTCCGAGAACTCATGGCGGAGAAGGAGGAAAGTTAATAAGGATTGAAGTAAAAAATGACAGGATTGAAGGGCAGATAAGATATAAAAGATATAAAAGCTATGACGAATGGCATTATGCAGATATGAGCAGAGATGGTGAGGTTTTGTCTTTCGAGATTCCCCACCAGCCACCTGCCGGGAAAGTAATGTATCAGATAACTTTAAGGGATATAAATGGAAATGATCATAGATTAACTGAAGAGCCGGTAATAATACGTTTCAAAGGGGATGTGCCCTGGTATGTACTTATTCCACATATTATATTGATATTTTTGGCAATGGTCTTTTCTGCGAGAACGGGGCTTGAGGCAATTTTTAATGGTAAGAATATTTATAGCTTAACGATCTGGACAGTTATATTGCTATTTGTAGGAGGTTTGATATTTGGTCCAATAATTCAGAAGTATGCTTTTGATGCTTTTTGGACTGGCTGGCCTTTTGGTCATGATCTGACAGATAATAAGACATTAGTAGCATTTATTGTCTGGATGGTTGCTTTATGGAAGATAAGAAAAGGCACGAAGCCGAGAATGTGGGCTATTATTGGCTCATTAGTTTTATTATTAATATTTTTGATTCCGCACAGTGTGCTTGGTTCTGAGATAGATTACACACAGCAGGAATTGAATCAATAGAAGGAGACGAAGATGAAAAGATCACTTGGAGCAAAGACAGTATCGTATCCGTTGCCGGTATATATAATTGGAACTTATGATAAGGACGGCAATCCGAATATAATGGCAGCGAGCTGGGGAGGAATATGTAACAGCAAACCACCTGCAATAGCAGTATCTGTGAGAAAGTCGCGACATACGTATAAGAATTTATTAGAAACGGAAGCGTTTACTATAAATATTCCATCTGATAAGTTAGTACACGAAGCAGATTATTGTGGTACGTTTTCGGGCAAGGATGTTGATAAGTTCAAAGAATTAGGAATAAATGCAGTTAAAGCGGAGCAGACGAATGCTCCATACATAGAGGAATTCCCTGTTTCAATAATTTGTAAAGTGATCAAAACGATAGAGATTGGCTCTCATATACAGTTTATAGGGGAAATACTTGATGTGTTGGTTGATGAGGATGTATGTGATGCTGAAGGAGTGCCACAGATGGAGCTTATCAAGCCGATAGTATATGATAACGCCACTAAATCATATTTTGTGGTAGGCGATAAGTCATCAAAGGCATATATCAGTAAATAGGAGAAACTAAGGTGTTAGAGGGCAACGTATTAATAGCATTTTTAGTTACGTTGGTAGCTGGACTTTCGACGGGTATAGGTGCGGCTATGACATTTTTTACTAAGACTACCAGCAAGAGCTTTCTTTCTACGGCTCTTGGTTTTTCTGCTGGTGTAATGATATATGTTTCATTTGTGGAGATATTCCCAAAGGCATATGATGCTTTGGCTAAGGATAACTCTCCGAATTTAGCTACATGGATAACCACAATATCTTTCTTTGGTGGCATTTTTGTGA
>CAYQTZ010000165.1:0-6609 GCA_964420565.1 uncultured Hyphomicrobiales bacterium | reverse complement strand
AATATGATCCATAGCTGTCAAAAATTGGTTCGTAAGTAATACCCCCATTTGTAGTTTTGAAAACATTGCCTGAAGAAACAGCAACGTAGTATTCAGCGCTATTGCAGGGGTTAACGGCAAAATCACCAATTCTTCCTGACGTAAGCGCAGGTCCAATAAGTCGCAGCTTCATTCCGTTGAAAGTAGATGATTTCATAGGGTCTTTGTCTTTGTCGTCATCAGTGTAAGTGATTTGTGGTAAAAGAATTACTAAAACCATTAGTAGCATGATTAAACGTTTCATGGAATTATCCTATATGTGTTAAAAAAATAAAGAATTATAATAATTATACATAATTTGTATTACAAATATTTTTCTCTAAAGTTTCAAAATATGATATTAAACTTTTTTTCTAATATATAGTACCAGCAAAAAATTAATATACAAATTCCATTTATAAAATAAAATTCTCAAATTAATTGAAGCAAATTTCTGTTTGAGAGTATAAAGTGTTTTGGTAGATGATCTAAAAAGTTGTAACTTTCGGGTTGTTATATTGTTAAAAAGTTATAAATCTTATGTTTTACAAATTATGGATGATTTAAGTATGAAGAAACAGATCTTTGCAATAATGTTGATTTTTATATTCGCAATAGCTTGCGATCAAAACAGCAACTCAGAGGTAACTAACAGCATTGAGATACCTGGTAAGGATGAAGTAAAAAAGCCAGAGAGTTTCAAGGAGAGAATGAGCTTTTCCTTAGGGCTCGATATGGGATCAAAATTTATCAGAGATTCGTTAGATCTCGATTTTAAATATTTCTTAGCTGGTATAAAGTATGGGATGGTCGGTGATACTACTCTTATGACAAGCGAAGAGTTTAATAAAACTATGAACGAGTTTCAGACTGTAATGCAGGAAAAAAAGGAACAGATGCAAAAACAGATGGAAGAGGAAATCAAAAAGAAAGCCGAAGAGAATATTGTTATCACTAAAGAATTTCTCGCAAAGAATTTAACTAATGACAGCGTTAAACAAACTGAATCAGGCTTGCAATACCAGATATTAGAACCCAGTAATGGCAAGAAACCCAAAGAAGGCGATCAGGTGAAGGTTGATATTATCGGGAGACTTACTGATGGCACAGAATTTGAGAATACTTATGAACGCGGTACTGTGATAATTGATACAAAGCAGCTGATACCCGGCTGGAAAGAAGCTATGATGCTGATGAGCGAGGGTTCAAGATGGAGGGTATGGATACCACCAAATCTCGCTTATGGTGAAGAAGGTAGATTGCCGGCAATACCACCGAATGCAGTTATTGAATTTGAAATAGAATTTCACGAAATTGTTGATCCCGCAGAAGTTGAAAGATTGAGGCAAGAGCAACAGCAAGAAAGAGAGAACAAGCAAAAGAAATCTGAAGACCCAAATAAGATGAAAGTAAATCCTTTCCCTAACTAAATTCATAAAAAGCGGTGCTGCCTGATAAGTTTAAATTGATAAATATAAATGACTTATTAGGCAGCTCTTTGCTTTTCTTCCATTTGGTCCATTCCTTTCTGTTGTAAAAATCAGGTAGTGTCATGTCAACTTAATAAACAACAATCAAGAATGATTGTTCTACTTATAATACAATAGATTAGTAGATCAATCATTCCTGATGGATCGCTATTAATATTTGACAAAACAGTAGTATAATTGCTTCAAACTGAACCATAGTTCTTTACTTAGCTAAAATAAATTCAAATAATCCACTAAGCTATTATATATTAACTGTTTATTAACCGAATATTTATTCTATAATTACATCTCTATGCTATATTCTGATAATTGATATACATTAATAATAAATAGAGATGAAAATATGAATAAAGTTGACTTAAGAGCAATAATTGCAGCAAAATCTCCTGATTTCCTTGAAAAAACACATCCATATTTTTCAGAATTGCTGATAAGAATAATTGCAAGAATCGTGCAGTTAGATAAAATAAACCATTTTTTAGATACTCACTATAACTCAGATTTTGATTTTATAGATGATCTATTCGAATATGTTGATTTTAGTTACTTTGTATCGAATAAGGATAGAAAGAAAATTCCGGATCAGGGCAAACTGATCTGCGTTTCTAATCATCCACTGGGTGCATTAGATGGTCTGGCTTTATTAAATGCTATTGGCGAAGTGCGTAGGGATGTAAAAATCGTAGCAAATGATGTGCTGATGAGCTTAGATAGCTTGAAAGATCTGTTTTTAGCTTATGATGTTTTTAGTTTTAAAGCACAAAAACGCAATATAGAGTCTATTGAAAGAGCTTTAGAGAACGAAGAAGCTGTTATTTTCTTTCCGGCGGCTGAGGTTTCCAGATTATCCTTCAAAGGAATTAACGACGGGAAATGGCATAATGGCAGCTTGCGTTTCGCTCAAAAATTCAACTGTCCGATACTTCCTATGTATATTCAGGGCAGGAATTCTATGCCTTTTTATCTAAGCTCTATTCTAAATAAAAGCTTTTCGACTCTGATGCTTCCAAGACAGATATTCAGCAAAAAACACCGTAAGATCACAATTCGCATAGGCGATCCGATCTCCAAAGATGCCTTTAGTCAGAACATTGTTAAATTCAAAGTGCAGACAAAGCTATTGAAAACTCATGTGTATGATATCGGCAAAGGAAAGAAAGGAATTTTCGAGACTGATAAGAATATTATTCATCCTTGCGATGCAAGAGTTATCAGAAGAGAATTAGAAAACAGCGAGCTTCTTGGTGATATTCCCGCAGGGAAAAAGATATTTTTAGTGGAATATAATAATGCAAAAAATGTTATCAAAGAAATTGCCCGGCTTAGAGAACTTACCTTTAGATCGGTAGGGGAGGGCACAGGAGATAATAAAGATTTCGATAAATTCGATAAATATTATAAGCATATAGTTCTTTGGGACGACAATGAATTGGAGATCGTGGGTTCTTACAGACTGGGCTTAGTTCATGAAATAATGGAAGATCACGGTTATAAAGGAATATATAATTCAGGGCAGTTCATGTTTTCACGAAATTATGAGACCATACTCAATAAATCAATCGAACTTGGCAGAAGCTTCATCCAAAAGAAGTATTGGCGTTCAAAAGCTCTTGATTACCTTTGGCAGGGGATAGGGGCATTTGTAAAAAATAATCCACAGATTGAATATCTTTTTGGAGCTGTTTCAATTTCCGGCTCATACACCAGACAAGCACAGGAAATGATAGTTTATTATTATGAGAAATGGTATAAAGAGAAATACTCTTATGCTCTACCTAAGAATCCATTTGTTATATCAAAAAACAATAAAGAAGAACTAAGTGCAATTTTTTCAGGCACTGATCATATAGAAGATTTTAGAATTTTAAAATTAATGCTTAGAAATACAGGTTCTTCAATCCCTGTATTGCTAAGGAAATACACAGAGCTATGCGATTACGGCGGCGCAAAATTCCTTGGGTTTGGTGTAGATGAAAATTTTTCAAATTCGATAGATTGCATGATATATATAGATCTGAAGATGATAAAAAATGCTCAGAAAGAAAGATATTATTCACAGCGAAGTTTTATGAACAAGCAAGAGCTTCTCCAGAATTGATCAGCTTGAAGCCATTGCAAAATCCCATAATTGATCCTGCCCCAGCGCTGACCAAAGTAGAAGGTGATAACGAGGTTAGGGTGGGGTACTCTTCAAGAAAAGCCGATTAACTACTAAGTAATAGTTTTAACTTAGAGTCAGTTATCATTTATATCTGTTTATTACTTAAAAAGTAACAATTCCTGACATTAACTTCTCCTTAATATTTCTTATATTTGTATTTATAAGTTATTATATCTGATTTGACTATGAGCAGTTGATTTGTTTATTTAAAGAAAGGACCTTTATAATGTTCGGAAAAATGAAAGAATACTTACAAACGGAGCTGAAAAATTTAGAAGTTCAGAAGCTCTACAAACACGAAAGAATCATCGAAAGCCCGCAGGGTGCAGTAATTGAAGTAAATGGCAAGAAAGTGCTTAACTTTTGTGCAAATAACTATCTTGGTCTGTCCTCGCATCCAGATTTAATAAAAGCAGCCCACGATGGTATAGACGAACGCGGTTATGGATTGTCTTCAGTTCGCTTTATATGCGGTACACAAGATATACACAAAACTCTTGAGAAAAAAGTCTCAGATTTTCTCGGGATGGAAGACACTATCCTCTTCTCTTCATGTTTCGATGCTAATGGTGCAGTTTTTGAGCCATTATTAGGTCCCGAAGATGCAATAATCACAGATGCACTGAACCACGCCTCAATAATTGATGGTATTCGTTTATGCAAAGCGCAAAGATGGATATATGCTCACAACGATTTCAACGATAAAGAAATGATAGACCCAGCAACAAACAAGAAGCTTAAAGGATTGGAAAAATGCCTGATGGAAGCCTATGAAGCTGGTTGCCGCTTCAAGATGATAGCTACAGACGGCTGCTTTTCGATGGATGGCGATATTGCTCAGTTAGAGGCAATATGCGATCTGGCAGAAAAATATGAAGCTCTCGTAATGGTGGACGATAGCCACGCTACAGGTTTTATGGGTATAACTGGTCGCGGCACTCATGAGTACCGCAATGTGATGGGCAGAGTAGATATTATTACTACTACTTTCGGCAAAGCACTCGGCGGAGCCAGCGGCGGATGCATTTCTGGCAATAAAGAAATAGTAGAATGGCTTCGCAATAAGGGACGCCCCTATTTGTTTTCTAACTCAGTGCCGCCGGCTACAGTAGCAGCCACTATCAAAGTAATGGATCTGCTTACAGCTTCCACCAAACTAAGAGATAAGCTGGAAGTAAACACAAAGAAATTCCGCAAAGAGATGACAGAAGCCGGCTTCGATATTATTTCCGGCGATCATCCTATAGTGCCTATCATGTTTGGAAAATATGATAACTGCTCCCAACTTGCTGTTGATTTTGCAAATATGATGCTTGAAGAAGGCATTTACGTTATCGCATTCTCATTCCCTGTTGTACCGAGAGGTATGGATAGGATACGCGTCCAGCTTTCTGCCGCCCACAGCGACGAAAATGTAAATACAGCAATAGCTGCATTTATCAAAGTAGGCAAAAAGCTCGGAATGCTGAAATAAATATTTTTGATTCATCCGATGGCTTGCTCGTCATCGGATGAATTAGCATTACATTATTAACACTACTATTATGAACTCAGAAGAATTCCGTAGCCACGGACATAAATTAATTGACTGGATAGCTGATTATTACGATAATATCGAAGAGCTACCCGTAAAGCCAAATATTGAGCCATACCAAATTTTTAATTCACTTACTCAAGAGCCACCGGCTGAAGGCGAGCCATTTGAGGATATTTTTAAAGATTTTAACGATAAGATAATACCAGGGATTACACATTGGCAGCACCCAAATTTCTTTGCCTATTTCCCGGCAAATACTAGTTTCCCTTCGATTATGGCAGAATTGCTCACCTCCGCTTTGGGGGCTCAATGCATGAGTTGGATCACTTCTCCTGCGGCAACAGAATTAGAAGAACTCGTTATGAATTGGCTGAGAGACATCACAGGTCTGCCCAAAGAGTTCCATGGAGTAATACAGGATACTGCCTCTACTTCTACTCTTTGCTCTATACTTACTGCAAGGGAGAAATTATCTGAATACAATATCAATGAATCAGGATTTGATAATTCTATTTACCGGGTGTACTGTTCGGAGGAGGCGCATTCATCTATCGAAAAAGCAGTTAAGATAGCTGGCATCGGTAAAGTTAACTTAGTGAAAATAATAACCGATGATGATTTCGCAATGCAAGCTAAAGATCTGGAGCATAAAATACTTGCTGATCTTGAATCCGGCTTTAAACCTCTATGCGTAGTTGCTACCATAGGTACAACAAGCAGCACGGCAGTAGATCCTATAGAGAAGATAGGCAGTATTTGCAAAAAATATGGCATCTGGCTTCATGTAGATGCGGCTTATGCCGGTACAGCAATGCTATTGCCTGAGAAGCGGCATTTTCTGAATGGTATGGATTATGTGGATACTTATGTTTTCAATCCTCACAAATGGATGTTCACTAATTTCGACAGCTCTGCCTATTTTGCCCGCGATAAGACAGCATTGATAAAAACCTTCGATATATTACCTGAATATTTAAAGACAGATCTTGATTCAAAAGTAAATAATTATCGAGATTGGGGTATTCAGCTTGGCAGACGTTTCAGGGCGCTAAAACTATGGTTTGTTATAAGGAGTTACGGAGTAGAAGGGCTAAAGAGAGCTATTAGCAATCATTTAGAATATGCTAACATAATGAAAGAATATTTGGAGCAAGATCCCGATTTTGAAATTCTGGCTCCTATGCACTTTAACTTAATATGTTTCAGGTATAACCCAGTAGTATTATCCGACTGCAATACGGATAAAATCAACCAAAAACTTCTTGCCAATATAAATGCTACTGAGGAAGCATTTATGACTCACACAAAACTAAAAGGAAAATTCGCTATTCGTTTCATAGCTTCTAATACAAATCTAAAAGAAAGACACATACACAAAGCATGGAAACTTATCAAAAGTGAAA
>CAYQTZ010000164.1:2444-6627 GCA_964420565.1 uncultured Hyphomicrobiales bacterium | reverse complement strand
CTTGTATTCCCCCTTAAAATTAAGGGGGATTTTCAGTGCTTACTCCCTCCCTTGCATAGTAAGGGAGGATCGGGGTGGGATCGTTTTTATTGCAATTTTTCACAATATTTATTCCCCATCACACACTCTAGTAAGGGAGTGTCGGGGATGGATCAGTTTTTGGACTTTTGCAATGGTCATAAAATAAAAAAGCCCTGTGGAAATATTCGTTACAAAATCATCCACAGGACTTTAATATCATGGAGTTTATTAATTTACTTCAATTCTGCCAGTTCTTCTCTTGCTTCTTCTAAATTAGGATCGAGCTTCAGAGCCCATTCGTACATATTAATGGCTTCATCCCTAATATCAGCATCGACAAAGCATCGAGCGGCACCAAGACAAGAATATGCGTTATTGCTATTCATTTTTAATGCTTCAGAAAATAGCTTAATAGCATTTTCTAAATCGCCCTGAAAGTAAAAATTCTCAGCAGTATCATTTAATATGGTATCTAAATTAATACCAATTGAACTAATATATTTCAAATCATTCCAATTCTCAAATAGCGGAGACCTTATTTCCAAAGCCCCAACCAGGTCATCCTGCTCTTCTTTTATAATACTTCTGATATATTTAGTATCCGGATGATTCGGATTAAGCAATTCAACCTGATAAAGGTATTCTTCTGCTTCATCAAATTTTCCAAATTCCATTTTCAGTATTGCCAGCCGATGCAGAGCGTGCACTTTATATTTCTCTGTCAATTCTTTATGTTTCAATGCTTCTTCAAATAAAACAACAGCATCCACATTATTGTTGTTGTTATATTCACTTTCAGCTTGCCCGAGAGCAATATAGCCATCTGGCTTATCCTGTAATATCTTCTCTGCTGATTTTGCAAGCTGTTTATCATAAAGAGCATCAATTCTGGCAAAAACTTTCAGAGTGGCTTTATTCCAGGTCCATTTGGTTCTTGCTCTATACTGTGCATTGATACCAGTTTTAATTACTTCACCTGGGTTTATGAATATATATTTCAGGGTAGCTGTCAAACTGTCAAAATCAGGCTCTAATAAATAGGCATCTCCCGTAAGTGGTTCGCCATCGAGTTTGTCGCCTATAAACCTTTTTACAGCAGGTATCTGCCAAGAAACTTCCTCATCGCAGAAATCGTCTGTTGCGCCACCTTCAGTAACAATGACTGGCAGCCCGCAACCCATAGCTTCCAAAGTAGGAAGAGAAAAACCCTCACCTCTGTAAGGACAAACGAAAAGATCACAAGAGCGATAAAGATCGAACATCTCTTTTTCAGTCAGAATATCGTCTATGTATTCAATTTCCGGAGAATTCGGATCATTTTTGATATTATTGATCTGTTCTTTAGCGGTCATCCCCTCATAGAAAGAATCTCCACCCATATCTTTCACAACAAGGCAAATATCATCTTCGGAAGTAAATGCAGTAATATAGGATTTTAGTAATATATCTATACCCTTGCGGAAGATTGTTCCACCAACAAAGAGCAATTTGAATTTCTTCGTAGTTTTCAAAGGATAAATATCTCCTTCGGGACTTGCCATGATCGGATCGATACCATTAGGTATTACCTGAACTTTCGAAAACTCTAGACCAGAGCTGACCATACATTTACGAGAATAATTAGAGGGTGTCCATATCTCATCTGCCTGTGAAAAGATATCAACAAAATCCTTTCTTAATTCCGAAAATTCCCATGGCTGCATTATGACCCATTTTGCACCTTTTGGCGGCTCAGGGTTTGGTGGCCAATGATGCCTAACCCATAGATATGGCAGCTTTTTGACATCCTCAGGAGAATCCTCTTTGAATCGGATATCATTTTTCATTAACTTCTCATATTTTTCGTTTCCGTGTGGAGAAAACTTGTCCTTTTCGTAAGGTATGATATGCACATCGGCAAGCCCTGTATCAATTATATTAGAACAATGCTCCCTGTTTATTAATGCCAATGAATGATAAATGAATTGACTTCCTTCCCAGACAATATTAAGCTCTGGGGTAATGCTCTCATTAATTTCGGCATCAGGATTGTCCTCTTGTTCAGCTAAATCGCTGTTCGAAAAATCAAAACCTGCAAACTGTTCCATATTCTTTTCTTTTTGATTATTATCAATATTATCTTCATAAAATCTATTATTAATATCACTTGAAGAAAACTCAAATCCCATCTGGCCGGAAACTTCGGCGTGGTTTTCCGTCTCGGGTTCACGCCGAAGCACCGGTAGCTTAGCGGTTGCAGTAATGGAATAGCGCTTAAGACCCATATCTTCCATTACATCCTCATTAATTTCTACAACCTGCATGCCCGCGTATTCCAGATGAGTCTTAATTTCATCACTGTCGAAGCTGTTCAGACAATAATCTCCCGGATGCTCCTGTTTTCCGTAAATCATTTCTTTAGCGTACTCAATATCCCAGCCATCATTTACATAAGCTTTTGCAATAAGTGCCATAGAGGAGCATTCTAATTGTAGCAAACCACCCGGCTTTAATACTCTTGTCCATTCTGCCAAAGCGCTTTCTAAGTCAGATTTTGGTATGTATTGCAGCAAATTTTTAGCGAGTATCTCGTCAACTTCATTATCGCCATATTCCAATTCTAAAGCATCCATTTCAATGATTCCATCTCCATGAACGAAAAGGTCAATGTTTTCATAACCCTCTCGCAGATCATTGCCGCATCCAAGATTAAGCTTCAAAAGCGTTTTGTCATCAAATATCTCTAAAGGTTCGGTCTGAGTTTGGTCTTTATCAAGTCCGGGGCTTTCTGTCTGAATATGTTCGGTCAGTTCTTCAGCTACAGCTATATCTTCATATGATTCTTTATTACGAATTACCTGAACACCATTCCAACTATCTGCATAATCAGGTAAAATATTATCTAAATCTTCAATTATAATTTTTTTAGGGCCGCTTAGTTTCGCGAATTGTTCATACAACAACTGCTGATAATCATCACCATTGTGCAACTTAATATAAACAGTATCATCATCTTCAGAAGTCTGGAATTGTTCATCTTCAGAAGTCTGGAATTGTTCATCTTCAGGAATATTATTCTCTTCATCCAAAATATTAGAGTCCACCCCATTTTTCTTATTCAACTTTTTAGATACGAAAAATCTTATTTCTTCGCCTTTCCCTTCGGCTTCAAGCTTTTTGATCTTTTCGTTTATTAAATCGTCATCTTCAATATTTTCTTTATCTTTAATAATTTTACTAATGGCTTCTGATCCATAATCGCCTATAGCTGTGTATATTTTTTCAATAGTAAAACCGGCGTTAAGCAAATGCTTTTTTAGTACATCAGGAGTAAAATGGATGATATGATGATACGGATCAATCCATTCCCAATCCTCTTTAAGATGAGAATAAGCATAAGACCCGATATTCGGAACTATACCAGCAAAAAGTCCACCTTCCTGCAATATATCAAAAACTTTATCAATATTGCTTTTTGCATTTGGCAAATGCTCTAAGGTATGAATCATAGTTACAGCAGTGAAAGAATTTGGCTCAAAATCCAATTCAGAAAAAGGAATATTATAAACTTCCAGATCGAGTTCCTTTATAGCATAATCTGCCGTTTTCTGAGTAATTTCTATACCCATTACGTCGAATCCTTTATCTTTGGCAAGATGAAGGAAAGCTCCCCAACCACAACCTATATCTAAGAGTTTTCCTTTTGGATCAATGTATTCAAGCATTTCATTAAGGAACCATTCCCGTCTGAGCGGATTTTTTATAATCTCATCATAACTTTGGGGTGTTGCCATATGCGAACCTTCTTCAGCATAGGATTGATACATAGCGTCGAGCGACTGTCTGGTCAGTCTGGTACGAAGATAAACAGTATCGCAGATTCGGCATTTCACAATATCGGCAGCAAAACTGTACTTCTCTGCATCTTTTGAACCACAGAAAGGGCAAGCAACCATCTCTAAGTTCTTTTCTATACTATGTTGGACGTAAGGACTCATAAACTCCATATATTTATTATATTTAATGAAGTATCTATCCATAATCGTGCCATATACTGCAAATACTACCATACTTTCATATTTTGCCTTTTAGTAATTGTAGTTCCAGAACTGTTGGGGTAAGGACGAACAGGTTTTTGTAATTCCACCTAAACATTTTGATTTTTACCAGCAATGCAGTAATT